>DAISWT010000045.1:0-12259 GCA_036826235.1 Acidobacteriota bacterium
CCCGCCTGCACGGCCGCGCCGACCGCCACGACCTCGTCCGGGTTCACACCCTTGTGCGGCTCGCGGCCGAAGAACTGGCGCACCAGCTCCTGGATCTTGGGGATGCGCGTGCTGCCGCCGACCAGGACCACCTCGTCGATGTCGGACGGCTGCATGCCTGCGTCCTTGAGCGCCTGCCGGACGGGCGGGAGGGAGCGTTCGAACAGATCGCCAGCCAGCCGCTCGAACTGCGCCCGGCTCAACTTCATCTGGAGATGCTTGGGACCGCTGGCGTCCGCCGTGATGAAGGGTAGGTTGATCTCCGTCTCCGTCACCGTGGACAGTTCGCACTTCGCTTTTTCCGCCGATTCCTTCAGCCGCTGCAGCGCCATCCGGTCCTTGGACAGGTCGATCCCCTGGTCCTTCTTGAACTCGCCGGTGATCCATTCGACGATCCGCTGGTCGATGTTGTCACCGCCCAGGTGCGTATCACCGTTGGTCGATTTGACCTCCACGACCCCCTCGCCGACCTCGAGGATCGAGATGTCGAAAGTACCCCCGCCGAAGTCGTAGACCGCGATGATCTCATCCTTCTTCTTGTCCAGCCCGTAGGCCAGGGCGGCGGCCGTCGGCTCGTTGACGATGCGTTCCACCTCGAATCCCGCGATCCGTCCTGCATCCTTGGTCGCCTGGCGCTGTGCGTCGTTGAAGTATGCCGGGACGGTGATCACCGCCTTGGTGACCTTCTCACCGAGATAATCCTCGGCCGATTGCTTCATCTTCTGAAGGATGTACGCCGAGATCTGCTCCGGGCTGTAATCCTTGCCACGGATGCGCACCCGCACGGCGTTAGCCGGGCCGGCCACCACGCGATAGGGGACCATCTTCATTTCTTCATTGACCTCCTCCATCCTGCGCCCCATGAAGCGCTTGATGGAGAAGACCGTGTTCTCGGGATTGGTGACTGCCTGCCGCTTGGCGACCTGCCCGACCAGAAGCTCGCCCTTCTCGGTGAATGCGACCACGGACGGGGTGGTTCTGGAGCCTTCGGCATTCGGTATGACGACCGGTTTGCCGCCCTCCATGATGGCGACGACTGAATTGGTCGTCCCGAGGTCGATGCCGATGATCTTGCTCATGTATTTCCTCCTTGGCAACAGTCCTTAAGCTGTTAGTCGAAGTTCAGTATAAAGATTGAGTGCATCATTGTCAAGTTTAATTTGACAGTTCACTAATAGCATAACTGTTTATTCTAGTGTACCTTAACTACCAGACGCTACTAACCAGACGGAGAATTGACCAGTTCGATCGTCTTGTCATCATAAGCCGATGGTGAGAAGGCAATCCGATAGCCGCCGGGCAGGATCTGATAGTCGAACGGCTTGCCCAGAGGATCCAGTATCGCGGAGGGCTTCAAAAGGTGGGCGGTCACCAGGTATTTGAGGTTTTCCGGATATCCGCGATTCAGAAGGTAGTAGACCTGGATGGCGAAATCGATCCGCTGCATGCGGCTGCGGGCGATCGCGTCCCGGATTGAACGCATCTCCTGTCGTGGCAGGAGGGGGGCCAGATAGGGCGCGGCCGCCTCGCTGTGCGCGAGCCCGGTCACGATCGTCTCGCCGCGGCGCATCAACAGGCTGCCCGCCCCAAGGACAAGCAGCAGATAGCCGATGGCCAGGAGCACGCGCGGCGCCTCGCGCGGCGCCCGCACGGCGGGTGCCTGCACGGCCACCGCCCTCTGCCCAGTGGCCTTCACCTCATCGAGGAGCTGCCGGCTGATCAAATCGAACAGGATCCTGCAGGTGTCGAACTCACTGAGGGCGCAGCGTTCCACGATCTCCTGCACGGTCCTCTTGCCGTCCAGCAGGTTGTAGACGCTGCGCTCCTGATCGTTCAGCGTGACCCCCCGGGCGGCCTCGTCCTCCCTTCCCGGCGTCGCGGCGCGCGGCGCCGCGGCGATCTCGACGTTGGCGTGACGGTAGACGGCCGAGAACGACTTGATACCTTTCTCGATCATCGGCCACTCGTCCAGGATACGGGCCCCTTCCATCAGAATGCTCTCCGCGGTCATTGGAGCCACGTACTCCTTGTCGTACTCGACCCGCTCCTCCTGAGAGAAGTCGTACTCGCCGTCCGCCCAGCGGAACAGCCGGTAGACCATCTGGCTGATCTGGACCTGCAGCGCCTCACGGAGGGCCACGGCGTCGATGAACTTGTTCTCGACCAGGATGCTCCCCATCCGTTTCAAGGTGCTCTTCTGGACGCGGAGCGCCTCCTGCAACTGCGCCTCGGTGATTCGACCCGACTTCACCAGGACCGTCCCGAGGCGGTCCTCCAGACGACGGTGGAAGGCGTCCGCCGACACCACGCTGCCCTCGACGAATGACACCGTCACGACCTCTTTGTCGTTCTTGAGCGTCAAGACGCCTGTCTTTTTCTGGATGCCGATCAGCTGGAAGATGTCGGCCAGACTGAAATCCTTCAGCGTGCCCTTAAGCGCCATGCTGCCTCACTCCGTATCCGCCTCGTGAGCGCTGAGGTTCCCCACGAGCCAGGCGAGAAGAGCGACAGTCCCGGCCGCCGCCACGGGCAGGAGCCCCCCGGCCAGAATACCCTCGGAAGGCACCAGGAACTCGTCGCGCAGTTGCACGGCCAGCCAGGTCCCGAACCAGGTGACCAGGAGCGTGAATCCCAGAAGCGGCCGGCCCCCGAGCACGTGTCCTCCCCCGGGCAGCGCAAGACTGAGGACCCGCTCGCCGATCCAGACATGACGTCGGTGTCTGACGACCTCTTCCATTTTCCGGGTTTTCACGTTCGGCGCGAGACCGTCCCGCAGGATGAACAGGTGCATGCATGGGGAACAGTGGTCCGGGTACTTGGTGACAACCTGACAACGCCGGCAGAAAGCCCGCCCGCAGCGACGGCAGCGTCGGGACGGAGCGCCGCGCGCCGCGAGGCCCAGGCCCGGCACCAGGATGACCAGGATGAGTCCGGCGCCACCGGCCAGCGTCGCGGGCGCGCTCAGCGCGCACGCGCTCTATCTGCTTGCGCTCGAGCCCTGGGTCGATGCGCAGGGTCAAGGCGCGTCTCCAGATCTGCCCCGGCGCGTAGCCGACGTCCATCGGCAGCCTCCTCGACCGCCCCTCATTCCCTTGCGCCAGGAGACCGGTGACCAGGGTGTCATCGAGACGCCGCGCTTCCTTCAGCTCGTGGTCCGCCGATTCGAGATGAAACGCCTCGAGGTGGGCCAGGTGACTGTTGTAATGCGCGATCGCCATCGCCGGATCGGTTTCCCAGCCCCGCTTGTACAGCCCCTGGGCGATGGCGAACTCCTGGCGCAGGGCCCGGAGGTTCGCGAGATTGACCATGGCGAGGGAGTGGTTCGGATCGATCTTCAAAACCTCCTCGTACAGCCGCATCGCTTCGTCGAAGCGTCCGGCCACGCGTTCAATCGAGGCAAGCAGAAACGGGAACATCGGGTCATCGGGGTGTTCGACCTGGAGCTTCCGGAGGGCCTGCTCGTCCTGCAGGTCGTACCCGCCGCGCATCGACCGGAACATGGCGCGTGCCCCGGGATCCACCGCCGTCCCCGCGACCCAATCCAGCAGACGGCCGACGGGTCCCGCGGCGAACAGCAGAGCCAGCGCGAGGAGGGCGATGAGTCTCTCGGTCCTGCGCAGGTGCGGAAAGAACAGGATCGCCCAGAACACGACCAGCCACACCAGCGGGGCCAGCGCGAGGACCGGAAGCGCCAGCAACCCCCATCCGAGCAGTCGGGAGGTATCGTCGGACAGGGAACGCGGGAACCGTTCCTTCAGATCGTGAAAGAGCGCGGGAGCGCTGCGCAGGCACATCAGGAACAGACTCGCGACGGCGCCCAGGCAGAGCCCCAGGTAGACGATCAGCACCGCGTTCCCCATCTCGTGGTAGAGGACGCCCGCGTCTCCCAATCCGATCTTCAGGGCGGTCCAGCCCTCGCCGGCGGCCCCGCGAAGATCACGGTCACCGCGCAGCAGCGCGATCGCCAGACCGGCGTGCGCCGCCCCGAGAGCCGGATCGAAACGCGCGGCGAGGCGGAAATGATCTTGCGCTCCACGGTAGTCCCCCTCGTCGAGCCTGCTCCGGGCCTTGGCGAGGAAGGCGCCGGCGATCTCCGGAGCACCCCGCAGGCCCTCTCGCTGCATGAAGTCGAGGGCGACCTCGACCTGGCGGGCCGCTTCGTCTTTCTCGCCGCGCCTTTGCAGGGCCTCCTCCTTGAACCACAGATCGGCGAGGACCTCCCGGGCGTTCACTCCTTCCTGGAGCGGCAGGATGGGGCCGGGTCCCTCGGTCTCAGCGCCGGCCTTTGTGCCCGGAGCTGGGGGAGCGACCGTTCTCGGGTTCTGAATCAGCGGGCGGTTGGGGTCGAGAACGATGACTTCGGGCTCCTGGGCTCGGGAGGGGGCGGCGGCCAGGACCGCGAAAAGGACCACGGGCCCAATCGCCCGGCGCCGGGCGCGGCGTCCCGTCATGGAGGGGGAGCGCTCGGCCATGAGTGCGGCACCGGCGGACGACTCACGACTTCTTCGACGTCTTCGGCTTCTGGCGGTTGACCACCGCGATCTTCAAGTCGTAGAGAAGCGATTCGAGCAGCCGCGCTTCGTCCGCCGTCAGGTTGCCCTGCGTCTTCATTTGGAGGGCCTGGAGAAGATCGATCACCTGCCGGGCGCCGTCGAGATCGACCTCGACCTGGCCGGTGAAAGGGTTGGGCATCTCGCCGAGGTTGGCCGCCGCTGTAGCCGCCAGGTTCCGCACGAGGCTCACGAAGTGCGCCGAGGCGACCTGATCCTGGCGGGACCCCGGGGCCGCCGCCCGCGGCGCCTCGGTCCCGGCCGTGGCGCCGGCGGCGTGCGGTGCTGGAAGGACCTCCTCGAACGGCAGATCCGGATCGCGGCGCTGACCGTCCGATGTGAACATCCGACGATCGATGACCCGGATATCCTCCCGCTTCCTGTCGTCTTTCTTCTCCATCGTCCTTGGCGCGGCTGCCGCGCCCTCCGGCGTGCGGCGCGGAGAATAGCACCCCGGCGCGGCGGAACACAAGCCATTGCGAGCCCACGCACGGTGCACTAACATGCGCCGCGAGCACCGGGAGCCCTGCGTGTCGGGAATGGATCGCCTGAAGCGGATCATGGATCGCCTGCGCGGCCCGGACGGGTGTCCGTGGGACCGCGAGCAGACCTACGAAACGCTCGCGACGTTCCTGCTCGAGGAGACTTACGAGACGCTGGAGGCGATGACGTCGGGGGTTCCCTCGGCCCATCGCGAGGAGCTCGGCGACCTCCTCTTCCAGATCGTGTTCCAGGCGCGCGTCGCGAAGGAGCGCGGGGAGTTCGACCTCGAGGACGTCATGCGGGAGATCGGCGACAAGATCGTTCGCAGGCATCCGCACGTGTTCGGTGACGGCGCCCTCTCGACCTCGGAGCAGGTCCTGACGCAGTGGGAGCGCATCAAGAACCAGGAAAGGCGCGGCCGGACGGGCGGCTCCATGTTCGACGGGGTTCCGGACCAGCTGCCGGCACTCCTCAAGGCCCTGCGCATCTCGTCGAAGGCGGCGCGCGTCGGCTTCGACTGGCCGGACCTCCACGGAGTGATGGAGAAGCTCGATGAGGAGGCCGCCGAGCTGCGCCGCGCCCTGCGCGCGAGGAGCCATGCCGCCATCAAGGAGGAGATCGGCGATCTCCTGTTCACCATCGCGAACGTGGCGCGCCGCGCCGGCGTCGACCCCGAGCTGGCGCTGCAGGGCGCGAACCGCAAGTTCATCGAGCGATTCCGCTACGTGGAGACGAGACTCGCCCGCGAGGGACTACAGGTCGCCCCGGAGCTCCGGAATCGGATGGAGACGTTGTGGGAGGAGTCCAAGAAAAAGCTCAGAAGAATTTCGCCTGCCCGAAAACCCCCATCCGCCGGAACTTCTGGTAACGCGCCTCGACGCGTTCGGCGGGTGCCACGGTCCTGAGCTCCTCCAGGCAGGCCATCAGGTGCTCCCCCAGGATGGTCGCCTGCTTCGCATGGTCCGCCTGCGCCCCGCCCGCAGGCTCCGGCACGATCGCGTCGATGATGTCCAGCTCCTTCAAATCCGGAGCCGTGATCCGCATGGCGCGGGCGGCCTCCTTCGCCTTGCTCTGGTCCGACCACAGGATCGCCGCGCACCCCTCGGGGCTGATCACCGAGTACACGGCGTGCTCGAGCATCAGGACGCGATCCCCCACCGCGATCGCCAGCGCCCCGCCGCTGCCCCCCTCGCCCGTGACGGTGACCACGATCGGGACGCTGAGGCGAGCCATCGTCCGCAGGCTGACGGCGATCGCCTCCGCCTGACCGCGCTCTTCCGCGCCCTTGCCCGGATAGGCGCCGGGCGTGTCCACGAAGGTGAACAGCGGTCTCTGGAACCGTTCCGCCAGATCCATCAGGCGTACCGCCTTGCGATAGCCCTCGGGTCTCGGCATACCGAAGTTGCGGCGCACCTTCTCGCGCGTGTCGCGTCCTTTCTGATGACCGATGACCGCGATCGGCGCGCCCTTGTAGGTGGCGAACCCCGCGACGATCGCCGGGTCGTCGGCGTACTTGCGGTCACCGTGAATCTCGACGAAATCAGAAAACAGGAGTCCCACGTAGTCGAGCGTGTAGGGGCGCTTCGGATGACGGGCCACCAGAGCGCGCTGCCACGGTGTCAGCCGCGCGTACACTTCCTGTCGGAGCGCCTGCAGCCGCCGTTCAAGTCGCTCGATTTCGTCGGCGCGATCGTCGCCGCCCGGCACGCCGGAGAGTTCTTCGATTTTCTTCTCCAGCTCGCGTAGCGGCCGTTCGAAATCGTCTTCCTCAGCGGCCATGGATCGTAGTCAAGCACACGCCCGAAATGGTGTCAAGCAATCCGCGCGATGAGAGCGACTCACGCGCGCGGGTGGAAGTCCTTGTAGATCTTTCTCAGCCGCTCGCGGTTGATGTGCGTGTAGATCTGCGTCGTCGAGATGTCCGCATGGCCGAGCATCATCTGCACGGATCTCAAATCGGCGCCCCGCTCCAGAAGATGCGTCGCGAAGGAGTGGCGCAGCACATGCGGGCTGAGCCGGGATCGCAGACCGACGGCGCGGCCATGCTTCTTGAGAATTTTCCAGAACCCCTGCCGGCTCATCGGGCCGCCGCGGTTGTTGAGAAAGAGGGACGGGTGCGACGCGCCCCTCAGAATCTCCGGACGGGCGCCGTCCAGATAGGCCCGAATCCTCGCTACGGCTTGGCGTCCGAGCGGGACCACGCGCTCCTTGCTCCCCTTGCCGACGCACCGGAGGTAACCCGCCTCCAGGTTGAGGTCGCGCTGTCGCAGCGAGATCAGCTCCGAGACTCTCAGCCCCGTGGCGTAGAGCATCTCCACCATGGCCGCGTCGCGCAGTCCGAGCGGGCTGCCCGGGTCTGGCGCGGCGAGCAGGTGATCGACCTCCTCGAGGGTGAGGTAGCGTGGCAGCGTCTTCAAGGTTCGCGGGGAGCGGATCTGCGCGGTGGGATCCTGGGTGACCACCTTCTCCATCACCAGGTAACGGTAGAACATGCGCACGGCGTTAAGGGCCCGCGCGATCGATTTCGACGACAGCCCCTGTCCCGAAAGCCGTCGCGCGAACTCGTCGATCTCTCCCTGACGGATCTGACGGGGCGTACGACTCTTCGCGGTCAGGTAGCGGCCGAACTTCGCGAGATCGCGCCCGTACGCGAGGATCGAGTTCTTCGCCAGCCCGCGCTCGACCGTGAGGTAATGGAGGAAATCCTCGATCAGGTCGGCGGGCTTCATCGAGACCTGCCTTCGAGGATCAGGGTCACCGGCCCGTCGTTCACCAGCTCGACCTCCATCAACTCTCGGAAGCGACCCGTGGCGATCGTCAGCGCGCTCTGCTGAAGCTTCTCGACGAAGGCGCGGTACACGAGCTCCGCCTCCTCGGGCGGGGCGGCGCGCTCGAAGCCCGGCCGGCGGCCCCGGCTCAGATCGCCGGCCAGGGTGAACTGCGACACCACGAGGACCTCGGCGCCCGTCTCGAGGGCGGAGCGGTTCATCTTCCCCGTGTTGTCATCGAAGACGCGCATATTTAGCACCTTGTCGGAAAACCAGTCAAGGTCCGCCGGCGTGTCCCCCTTTTCGATCGCGATCAGGACGAGCAGGCCGCGCCCGATACGGCCCACGGTCGCGCCTCCGACGCGCACCTCGGCGCGCGACACGCGCTGCACCACGGCCTTCATCGTGCCGGCCTCATGACCGACACCAGGAGTCGCAGCTCCTCGCTGCCGAGGGCCGCCAAGACCGCAAAGTAGATGGCGCCGCCCCCCGCGATGAGACCGCTCAGGACGGCCGCCTTGGCGAGGATCCCGTGCAGGGCGAGCACGTCGACGGAGCGCCCGACAAGCAGGAGCGCCGCGCCCATCGCGCCTCCCGCGACCAGCGTGTGCCAGGCCGAGCGCACCACCGGCGCGTCGAGGTACTCACCGGCCCGCCGGCGCAGCATCCACGCCAGCAGCGCGCTGTCGGCCAGGGCGGAGATCGACGTCGACAGGGCGATGCCGCTGTGCTTCATCGGGCCGCGCAGGAGGAAGTTCAGTCCCAGATGCAGAAAGAAGGTCAGCGCCGCGACCTTGACCGGCGTGCGGGTGTCGCGATGCGCGTAGAACGCGGTCGCCTGGATGTTCACCGCGGCAAACGGCAGCAGGCCGATCGCGTAGTACGCCAGTGCGCTGGCGGTGAGGAAGGTGTCCTCCCGCGTGAACCGACCCCGCTCGAACAGAACGTGGATGATCGGCACGCGCAGCACGATGAGCCCGAGGGTCGCCGGGACGGTCACGAACAGCAGAAGCCGCATCGTGGTCGACAGCAGGCCGCGGACTTTCTCGGCCTCCCGATCGGCCGTCGCCCGCGACAGGGTGGGGAGAATGACCGTCGACAGGCTGATGGCGAAGATGCCCAGAGCGAGCTCGGTCACCCGGTTGGCGTAGTACAGGAACGAGACGCTCCCGGTTTGCAGGGACGTCGCGAACTGTGAGTCGATCACCAGGTTCACCTGGATGATGCCCACGCCGAACACGCGCGGCAGGATGAGACGGCCCACCTCGCGGAGCCCCCCGAGATCGAGACTCGCGGGGGGGCGGAGGCTCATGCCGTGCCGCCACAGCGCCGGCACCTGCACCCCGAGCTGCAGCAGGCCCCCGACGAGGACGCCCACCGCGAAACCGTACGAGGGATCGGAAAAACGGTTCCGCAGGGCGTAGGCGCAGGCGATGATCGCGGCGTTGAGCAGGACAGGCGTGAAGGCCGGCAGGGCGAAGACGTCGAATCCGTTCAGGATCCCCGACATGATGGCCGACAGGGAGATGAAGAAGATGTAGGGAAACATCAGTCGGTTCAGGGAGATCGTCAGGGCGAGCTTCTCCGGAGACACCATGAACCCCCAGGCCAGGACCTTCACCAGAAAGGGCGAGAGGACGATCCCGAGGGCCGTGATGATCGCCAGCAGCACCGCCATGGCGTACAGGACCGACGCCGCGAAGCGCCACATCGCCTCGCGGTCTCCCGAACGGATGTAGCGCGCGAAGGTCGGGACGAATGCCGAGGTCAGCGCTCCCTCGGCGACCAGGCGGCGCAGCATGTTCGGGATGCGGTACGCGATGACGAAGGCGTCGGAGGAGTTCGCGGCGCCGAGGATCGTCGCCTGCAGGCTGTCCCGGAAATAGCCGGCGATCCGGCTGAGCATCGTGACGACGCTCATCGAGCCGGCCGCGCGGATCAGCCCGCGCTCCTTGACCATCGATCCCCCGGTAGCCCCGGCTCTTCCGGGGCGGGGGGATTTTACGTGCCGTTCCCCACGCTTGCAACCTTGAAGCCGCTCCCCGCGCCGGCCCGGACAACGCCTGTGATAGGCTAATGTCCGAGAGCCGTCGGAAATCATGGGGGTTGGTCATGGCGAGTCTCAACAAGGTCATCCTGATCGGCAATCTCGGCCGCGATCCGGAGGTCCGGTACACGCAGAACGGCACGGCCGTCGCGAACTTCACCCTGGCGACCAACGATGTCTGGACCGACAAGGGCGGCGAGCGTCAGGAGCGCACCGAGTGGCACCGCATCGTGGTCTGGGGCAAGCAGGCCGAGATCGTCCGTGAGCATCTGGCGAAGGGGAAGCAGGTCTACGTCGAGGGATCGATCCAGACGCGCCAGTGGGACGACCGCGAGGGAAACAAGAGGACGACGACCGAGATCAGGGCGCAGCGATTTCTCATGCTGGGCCGTGTCGACCCCGGCGAGCCCCGGATGACATCGGCCGCCCCACCCGAATCGGTCAGCGACGAGCCCGGCGGCCCGCCGCCGGACGACGACATTCCGTTCTGATCAGGCCCTGCGCTTCCTGGGAACGGGCGGAATAAACGCCTTGCGATCCCGGCTCCGGAGCCGCGTGTCCCTGGCCACCGGACGCGGCCCGGAAGGCGGCACGCGGCGATGGGCGGCCATGCGACCGCTCTTCGCCATGTTCACGTAGCGGCGCATCGGTTCAGGACAGCTCGTCGATCTTTCTCTTCGCCTCGAACTGGTAGTCCGAGTCCGGGAAGTCGCTGACGATCTTGCGGTACGTCTTCAGGGCCTCGTCCTTGCGGCCAAGCGCCTCCTGGCAGCGGCCCACTCCCATGAGACCCTCTTCCTTGGGAAAGAGGCTCCGCGCGTCGTCCGCCAGTGCCTGGTACTGCACAAGCGCCTCGGAGGGGTTCCCCTGGGCCTCCCGGATGCGCGCCAACTGGTAGCGCGCCATCGGCGCCAGGAAATCATCGGGGAAGCGGCTCACCAGGTCCTGCAGCGTCTTGACCGCCTCGTCCGGCTTCTTGAGACGGGATAGGGACAGAGCTTTGTAATACAGCGCCCCCGGCACAGAGCGCGAAGACGGGTAGCTCGACAGAATCTCGCCCGCCAGCTGCATGATCTTCTGGTCCTTCTCCTCGACGGAGACAAAGGTCGACCCGCCGGGGGCGGCCTGCTGAAGGGTCTCCAGGGAGGCGGAGACAGGCGCGTGGTGCGCCTGGACGATCTGGCCGAGGAGGAGCGACGCCCTGTCCTCCCGGCCGCTGATCAAGTAGCGTGCTCCGAGGGAGGCCACCGCCACGAGCGCCACAGCGGCGGCCCACACGCCGATGCGCCGGGCGTTGTGCTCGATGTAGACCGTCCCGCGCTCGATCACCGTGACCAGCTCGTCCCGTTTGATTTGATGCCGTTCGGTCTTCTTCATGCCCCTCGCCGTCCTCCCATCAGGAATGGTGGGCCTGGCGTGACTTGAACACGCGGCACCCGGATTAGGAATCCGGTGCTCTATCCACCTGAGCTACAGGCCCCTCCGAAGACCATCACTCTACCCGGCCGCGTGGAAGCCCGTCAAGGAGTGTCGCGGGTCCGCGGAGCCCTTTCGCGCGCGCGGCCGGGTGTGCGACACTTCCCCGCCCGCGACCACGGGACAGGAGGACGGGTGAAACGAAGCGCGGCGAGGGGGATCTCTGCGGCGTGTCTGACCGTAGCCCTGGCGCTGGGCTGCCTGCGGCAGGCGCCCGCCCCGCCCTCGGCCGGCGCCCCGCCGGTCTTCGCCGCCGGCGCCGTCGCTTCGGGGGAGCCTGCGGCAACCCGGGTCGGAATCGAGATTCTTCGTGCCGGCGGCAACGCGGCGGACGCCGCCGTCGGCGTGGCCCTCGCTCTCGCGGTCGTGCACCCGCAGGCGGGAAACCTCGGCGGCGGCGGATTCGCGGTCGTCAAGACCGGAGACAGCGTGGCGGCTCTCGATTTCCGGGAGACGGCGCCCCGGGCCGCCACCGAGACGATGTATCTGGACCGGAACGGCTCGCCCATCGAGGAGGCGTCGGTCGTGGGTCCTCTCGCCGCCGGCGTCCCCGGGTCCCCCGACGGTCTGTTCGAGCTGCACCGGCGCTACGGCCGCCTCCCGTGGCACGCCATCGTGTCACCGGCGCTCGCGCTCGCGCGCGACGGGTTCACCGTCACACCCCGGCTGCAGGAGGCGATCGAGTGGTACAAGGAGACCCTGGCGCGCTTTCCCGAGACGGCGAGGGTCTGGCTTCAGGACGGGAAGCCGCCCGCCGCCGGCACCCTGCTCCGTCTTCCGGAGCTCGCGGCGACGCTGCGTCTCTACCTGGAACGCGGGCCGGACGCACTGACATCCGGCGACGTGGCCGCCGCGGTGGAGTCGGCGTCCCGCGCGCATGGGGGCGTCCTGACCGC
>DAISWT010000046.1:0-12095 GCA_036826235.1 Acidobacteriota bacterium
CGCGGCCGCGCCGTAATCGCTTCCGCGCACCTGCACGTCCAGGGAAGGCAGCTCGGTCCCGGGCTCGAAGCTGGGCCGTTCCGCGGCGACCCGCATGGGTGTGAGCGCCGGATCGCGCACCAACCAGCGGATGGCCGAGTGCCAGAACGTCTCGTACGCGCGCGGACCCAGCTCCTGCCCGGCGGCGAGGAAGCTCCAGAACCAGGAAGAGTCGGTCAGGAGCGCGAGAACGCGCCCGCGCCCCGCCGCGCCCACCACCAGGACCGGCCGGCCATCGCCGGACTGCAAGAGGACCTGCGCGCCGCCCTTCTCACGCGGGCGTCGGGCGCACGGTTCCGGGGCGGTTTCCGCGCCGCCGGGCGGCAGGTCTGCTTCAGCCTGCGCGGCCCCCGGGCCGACCCCCGCCGGCATGTCCTCGACCTCAACCGCGATCTTCTCGAGGCGCTCGGTGTCCCCGCGAAGACCGCGCACCCGGTTCTCTTCGTGACCGCCGGGGAGCGTGGGGCGGCGCAGGCGCGCCTGGCGGCTCTCGGAGCCGCGACTCCGCGGATCGCCGTGCATCCGGGCGGCCATTACGCGACGCAGCGCTGGTCACCCGAGTGCTTCGCGGAGCTGATCACGCTCCTGACCGGCAGGATGGGCGCCGCCTGCGTGGTGCTCGCCGGTCCGGGCGAGCAGGAGCTCTGCCGGCGCGTCTGCGCCGCGACGCCCGACGCGCTGTCGCCCGGGTCCGCGACCGTCCGCGAGATGATGGGCCTGGTCGCGTCGTGCGACCTGTTCATCGGCAACAATTCGGGCCCCCTGCACATCGCCTCGGCGCTGGGCCTGCCGACCGTCTCGGTCATGGGGCCGACCGATCCGCTGCGTTTCGCGCCGCGTGGCGCGGCCGATCGGGTCGTCCGCAGGGATCTCCCCTGCTCGCCGTGCCAGCGGGCCCGCTGCTGGCACCACACCTGCCTGCGCTCGATCGAACCGGAGGAGGTGCTGGCCCAGGCGGAGGCGGCGCTCGAGCGACTCCTGCCGCACGAGGAGGCGCGATGAAGACCGCCGCATCGCTCCCGCGTATTTCTCCCGCCGTCGCCGCCCTCGTTCCGGCGCCATCACGCGGCGCGCGGCCGCGACCGGAGGGGCGGCCGCTGGTGATCCTGCACACCATCACCCGCCTCGATCGCGGCGGATCGTCCGACTGCACACTGTTGCAGGCGATCGGCGCGGCGCGGCGGGGACACGATGTGACGCTCGCCTCGGGCCCCTCGGACGATCCCAGCCCGCTTCTGGACCAGGCGCGCCGCCAGAGGGGGCTTTGCCTGATCGAGATCGCGGCGCTGCGGCGCGACCTCTCTCCGATGCGTGATCTGCGGGCTCTCCTGGCGCTGGCGCGGCTCCTGAGGGGCCGGAGCTTCGACATCGTGCACACCCACACATCCAAGGCGGGGGCCTTGGGGCGGCTGGCCTCCGCCCTCACGCTCGGCCCGCCGGTGGTCCATCAACCGCACGGTCACCTGTTCTACGGCTATCACCGCCGCCTCGGGACCGGTCTGGTGGTGCTGGCCGAGAGGCTCCTGGCGCGCCTGGCGCGGAGGCAGATCGCCCTGTCTTGGCGGGGGGCGGAGGAGCACCTGGCCCGCGGCATCGGTCGCCCTGGCGAGTTCTCCGTGGTGCGCTCGGGGATCGACTTGCGTCCGTTCCGGAGAGCCCGCCAGCGGCGCGCCGCCTGCAGGCGGCGCCTCGGCGTGCGTGCGGACGAGTTCGCGGTCGGCAGTCTGTGCCGCCTGGAGCCGATCAAGGGTGTGGAGGAGCTCGTGCAAGGCTTCGCGCGCGCGGCCACCGGCCGTCCGAACCTGCGTCTCCTGATGGGCGGCGACGGCCCGCTGAAGGACTGTCTGCTCGGGCTGGCGCGGCGCGCCGGAATGGGAGATCGCGTGTCGATCGAGGGTGCCTGGGTGCGCGCGGCGGAGTTTCTCCCCGCGCTCGATCTCTTCGTCCTGGCGTCGCGGAACGAGGGGATGGGGCGCGCTCTGGTCGAGGCCATGGCAAGCGGACTGCCCGTGGTGGCCACGGCGGTCGGCGGGATTCCGGAGGTCCTCGAGGAAGGGCGCGCCGGTCTTCTGGTCCCTCCCGGCGATCCCCAGGCGATCGCAGACGCGATCACGCGGTTGAGTCACGATCCCCGGCTGGCCGCTGACCTGGCTCGACGGGCGCGCACCCGCGCGGTGGTGTTCGGCGCGGGACGGATGAACCACGCGTTGCTTCGGCTCTACCGCGAGGTGTTGCGATGACCCGCGCACCCCGTGCGGCACCCCGCGCCCGGGGTGCGGTACGGCAGTTGCCGTCGGTCCTCTGCGTCGCGGCGCTGCTCTTCGGCGGGGGCCGGGTCGACGCCTCCGAAGCCGGTTCGAGCGGGGCCTACGCCGAACTGGTCGCGGTCGTCCACCTGCACACCTCACTGGGCGACGGCCAGGCCACGCCCCTGGAGATGGCGCGCTCCGCGCGCGGCCAGGGGGTCGACGCGCTGGTGATCACGGACCACCTGATCGAGCGAGTCGCCTACGCGCCCTGGCCGGTCGGCAACGCCCTGGGCGTGTCCGTGTCGCTGCCGTCGGTGGTGTCGACGGGGATCGCGCGGTATTTCGACACCCTCGCCCGGGCGGAGAGCGACGCCGGGATCCTGGTCCTACCCGGGCTCGAGGTCAGCCCGTACGCCCGCTGGACCGGCTCGCTGCTGGACAGGAGCCTCGAGCTCCACGGATGGCACCGGCATGTCCTGGTGATCGGCATCGAGGACCCGGGGGCCGTGGCGCGACTGCCGGCGTTCGGGAATCGCGCGGGCGGGGGCTACGGAGTCTGGTCGATGCTGTTCCTCCTCCCCGCCGTCGCCCTGCTCTGGTCGGGGACCCGGGTCGCCCGGCCGGTGTACCGTGAGTCGCGTCTCGAGAGGTTCCGGCTGCGCCGCCGGCGCGTTCCCTGGGCCGCGGGTTGCGTCGGCGTGGCCTCGCTCGCGCTTCTGGTCGCCGGATTCCCGTTCAAGGTCGAGCGCTTCAGCCCCGTCGGGAGCGATCCGGGGGACGCGCCGTTCCTGGGACTGGAGGAGCGCGTACGCGCTCTGGGCGGGGTGACCTCCTGGGCGCATCCCGAGGCGGCGGCGGAGAGGGCGGCGTTTGGCGTCCGGATCGCGACCGCTCCGTATCCGGAGCTGGTCCCCCGGACCGACGCCGATGCGTTCGGCGCCCTCCCCGAAGGGGTCAAGACCCTCCTCCCCGCGGGCGGTCTCTGGGACATCGCCCTGCGGGCGCACCTCGCGGGACGGCGGCGCAGCGCCCCCTTCGCCCTCGCCGAGCTCGACGAGCACAGGGCGGTTAGCGACATCGACTTCCGTATTCTGCAGACGGTCTTCCTGGCGCGCGAGCGCAGCCACGCGGGTGTGGTGGAGGCGCTCCGATCGGGGCGCATGTACGCCCGCTGGACCCCCGAGGCGGAGGCGCCCCTGCGTCTGGTCGCCTGGAGCGCCGGGCTTGCGTCGGGCGCGGTGGCGATCGCCGGCGAGTCGGTGCGGGGCGAGGGACCGGTGGCCATTCGCCTGTCGGTCGCGGGCGGAGACGGCGGCACGGTCACGGCCCGTCTGATCCGGGCGGGGGGGGTGATCTGGACCACACGGGCCGCGCCGCCGTTCGACGCCACCGTGAAGGACGACCCGGGCGGCGCGACGTACTACCGGCTCGACGTGGAGGGCGCCTATCCTTACCGGCTGATCAGCAATCCGATCTTCGTGCTGCGCGGCGGCCCGCTGGGGGACGGGGCATGAGGCTCGCGGCGCACCAGCCGCAGTACCTGCCGTGGCTCGGCTTCTTCGACAAGATCGATCGGGTCGACCGTTTCGTCCTCCTCGATGTCGTGCAGTACAAGAAGAACGAGTGGCAGAACCGGAACCGCATCCGCACCGCCGAGGGCTGGCAATGGCTGACGGTGCCGGTGCACTTCGGCTTCCCGATGGCGATCCGGGAGGTGACCCTCGATGACCGCGGGCCCTGGCGCCGCAAACACCGCGAAGCGCTGCGCATCCACTACGCGCGATCGCCTCACCGGACCGCCGTCCTGCCGGCTCTGGAGGCCCTCCTGGACGAGCCGTTCGAGAATCTCTCCGCGCTGAACGCGCGTACCGTCCGGCTCCTGGCGGGTCTGCTGGGTGTGCGCGCTCCGATTTCACTCGCGTCCGAGATCCCGGCTCTCCCGGACGGGGCGGACGAGCGGCTGATCGCGCTCTGCCGGCACTTCGGTTGCGCCGAGTACCTGGCCGGCGCCGGCGGCGCGGGCTACATGGACATGCAGGCCTACCGCACGGCAGGGATCCGGGTGCTGTTCCAGGAGTTCCGGCATCCCGTCTACCCTCAGGCGTATCCCGGTTTTGAGCCCAACCTGTCGACGGTCGACCTCCTCCTGAATTGCGGCCCGGGCAGCATCGCGAGGATCCGGCAGACCCGCGAGGCAGCGGCATGAATATCCTGGCGATCGGCGCCCACCCGGACGACGTGGAGTTCGGCTGCGGCGGCACCCTCGTCAAATACGCCGGCAAGGGGGCGCACATTGATCTCCTGGTCATGACGGACGGCTCGCGCGGCGGGGCCGCACGCATCCGCCGCGCCGAGCAGCTGCTGGCGGCGCGCGCCCTGGGCGTCCGGCGGGTCCACTGGGGCGGGTACCGCGACACGCTGCTGCCCTCCGTGCGCCGCCTGATCGACCGCATCGAGAGGACGCTGCGCGTCGTCCGGCCCGATTTCATCTTCGTCAACTATCCGGAGGACACGCATCAGGACCACCGGCAGGTGGCGCGGGCCGCCGTATCGGCCACGCGCTACGCGCGCAACGTCCTGTTCTACGAGGGACCGACGACCGTTGATTTCACACCCACGGTGTTCATCGACATCGCCGATGAGTTCGAGCGGAAGCTCCAGGCCCTGCGTCGTCACCGCAGCCAGGTCCTGAAGACCCGTATCGAGGGCACGGCGATCTGCGAGATCGCCGAAGCCTCGGCCCACTTCAGGGGCGTGCAGGGCCGGGTGCGCTGGGCCGAGGGGTTCGCCCCGCTCCGCCTGTTCATCAACATCACCGGGGTCCCGGCCCGCCTTGGCCGCCCCCGCCGCCGACCGGGGCGGCGATGATGCGCCGGGCCGCGGGCCTGCGATCCGCCGGGCGGGCGGGCTTCGCGGCAGAGGAGGTGCCGCACTCGCGTCCCTGCCTCGGCCGGGACGAGGAGGAGGCCGCCCTGAAGGTGCTGCGTTCGGGGAGGCTCGCGGCCGGCGACGCGGCGCGGCGGGGCGCCGCCCAGCTGGCGCGGGTCACCGGCAGCGCGGATGCCGTGCTCCTGTCCTCGGGGACGACGGCGCTGACCCTGGCGATCCGCGCGCTCGGAATCGGCCCCCGCGACCGGGTCGCCGTGCCCAGCTATGTCTGCGCCGCGGTCGTGCACGCCATCGGCGCCGCCGGCGCCCGGCCCCTGGTGTGCGACATCGATCCCTCGACCCTGGCCCTGGACCCGGAGGATCTCGCCCGCAGAACGACCGCGGATCTGCGTGCGGTCATCGTGGTGCATCCGTTCGGCGTCCCGGTCCGCCTTGAGCCGCTGCGAGGCCACGGTCTGCTGGTGATCGAGGACTGCGCCCAGGCCCTCGGCGCGTGTGACCGGGGCGCGCCGGTGGGATCGCGCGGGGACGTCGCTGTCTTCTCTTTTGCGCCGACCAAGGTCATCACCTGCGGCGGGCCGGGCGGCGGCCTGGCGTCATCCCGGGCCGGGATGGTGGACGAGACGCGCGACCTCGCCGGCCACGACGAGAAGGACGACGCCCGCCCGCGCTGGAACGCCTTGATGGGGGACCTGCACGCCGGCATCCTCGCCGTGCAGCTCGCCCGCCTGGAGGAGTTCCGCCACCGGCGGGCCGCGATCGCGCGGCGCTACGACGAGGCCCTGGCTCCCGTTGGTGTGCTGCGCGCGCCGCCGGCGCCGGGGGCCGACCCGATCGCCTACCGGTACGTGGTGCGCGTACGGGACGCCGACCACCTGCTGGAGGCGCTCAACCGCAGGGGGATCGCGGCGCGGCGCCCGGTCTACCGCCCGCTGCACCGCCTCCTGGGTCTGGACGGCCGCTTCCCGGGTTCCGAGCAGGCGCAGAAGGAAATGGTCTCCCTGCCGCTCTACCCCGCGCTCACCGACGACGAGGCGGAGCGCGTCACCGGGGAGGTGCGCCGATGCCTGTCGTAGCCCTCCTCGCCGTCGGGCTCTGGTTCCTGGCCCGTCCCCCGTCCGGCGGCATACCCGAGATCACGCTCGTGGCGCTCCTGGCCTCCTTCGGGCTGACGCCTTTCGTGCGCCTGATCGCGCTGCGCGGTGGCGCCGTCGATCACCCCGATGCGCGCAAGCGGCACAACACGCCGACGCCCAAGCTGGGGGGCGTGGCGGTGCTCTCCGCCTTCGTCCTCGCTCTCGGCCGGACCGCCACTGTGGACCGTGAGATGATCTCGATCGCGGTGGCCGCGCTGGCCCTGATGCTGGCGGGTGCCATTGACGATACGCGCGGCCTCTCGGCCCGAGTCCGACTGGTTCTGCAGCTCGCGTGCGCCCTGTTCGTGATCGCCGGCGGCGTGCGCTTGAATCTCCTCCCCGGGCCGGCCGGGCTCGTCGGCAACGTGCTCCTGTCGGTGCTCTGGATCGTCGGCATCACCAACGCCTACAACTTCATCGACGGGATGGACGGCCTGGCGCCGTCGCTCGGGGCGCTGATCGCCTTGCTCATGGGCCTGGTGGCGAGCCTGTCTGGACAGCCCGGGCTGGCGGCCGCCTGCGCGGCGCTCGCCGGGGCCCTGCTTGGGTTCCTGCCCCATAACCTGCGATCCGGCCGGCCCGCGAGCATCTTCCTGGGAGACTCGGGCAGCGCCAGCGTCGGCTTCCTGCTGGCCGCGCTGGCGATCAAGGAGGACTGGGCGGAGGGCGATCCGCTCGTCTCTCTCGCCACGCCGGTCCTTCTCTTCAGCGTCCTGATCTACGACATGATCCAGACCACCGTGTCGCGCATCGTCTCGGGGCGGGTGCGCAGCTTCCGGGAGTGGATCGACTTCGTCGGACGCGACCACATTCATCACCGTTTCACTCGTCTTCTGGGCGATCAAAGACGCGCCCTGGCGCTGATTCTCAGCCTGTCGCTGGGTCTGGGCCTGTCGGCCTTCGGCCTGCATCGGGGCGACGGCCCGGAGGCGATCATCTTCCTGGTGCACGGCGCCCTCGTGCTCCTGGTCGTGGCGGTTCTCGAGGGATCGGCGGGACGGGATGATGCGGCGGCCGGGACGGGGCGCGCCACCCCGAGCGGCGTGAAGAAGGGGTGATCGGCGTGATGCTGCTGGCGGTCAACGATTTCCCGCCCGTCGTGGGCGGCGAAGCGACGCTCTATTTCGGCTTGGCCCGGCACCTGGGAGCACGGGAGGCGCTGATCCTGGCGCCGCGGGCCGAGGGCGACGCCGAGGTCGACGCGGCGTTGCCGGTGCAGGTGCTGCGCCGCTGGCTGCCCGCGCACGGCGGGGAGTTCCGCCGCGCTGCACGCGCCCTGCTCGGTGGCCTGCACCTCGCGGTCATCCTGGCGCGGCGCCGATTCGATTATCTGGTGTGCGGCCAGCTGTTGTCGATCGGCGCCCCGATGGCCTTGCTGGGACGGCTCATCCGGATCCGGTACGCCGTCTTCGTGCACGGGGCCGACCTCGCCGATTACGCGCACCGGCGCCCCTGGGGGCGCCTGGCTCGGTGGGTCGTCGCGGGCGCACACACCGTGATCGTCAACAGCCGTTTCACGGCGTCGCTGATTCACCAGCTGCTGCCCGGCGCGGCGCGCCGGATCGTCGTCCTGCCCATGGGGGTGGATCCCGCACCGCCGGCCGATCCCGGACAGGTCGAGTCCTTGCGGCGGAGGTACGGCCTCGGTGCCGGCCCCGTCCTCCTCTCGGTGTCGCGGCTGGTACCGATGAAAGGGCACGATGTCGTCATCGAGGCCATGCCCCGCCTCCTGGTGCGCTTTCCGGACCTCGCCTATCTCGTGGTCGGCGACGGTGGGAATCTCTCGGCGCTCAGGACACTCGCGCGACAGCGCGGCGTGGCCGGCAGGGTGGTGTTCGCCGGGTCCGTCAGAGCGCCGGAACTCGGCGCGCACTACCGCCTTGCGACCCTGTTCGTACAGCTCAGCCGCGCGACCGGAAGCTACGACGGGCTGGAGGGCTTTGGCCTGAGCTACCTGGAGGCGGCCAGCCACGGCTTGCCCTGCATCGCGGGGCGATCCGGGGGGGTGCCCGAAGCGATCGACGAGGGGGGGAGCGGACTCCTGCTCCCCCCAGGGGATCCGGCGGCGTTCGCGGCCGCGGTGGAGCGTCTGTTGGCTGACCCGGCGACGCTCCGGAGGCTGTCCCAGGGGGCCCTGCAGTGGGCGGCGTCCCACCCCTGGGAGGCGTCGGCCCGCTGCCTGTGCTCGCTGGCGAACGGAGACTGAGATGTGCGGCATCGCGGGAGCGCTCAGCCTGGATGGATCACCGGTCCGGCACACCTCGATCAGGGCGATGACCCAGGCGCTCATCCATCGCGGTCCGGACGAGGGATCGGCGATCCTCCTCGGGGCCGACCCGTGCGCCGTGCGTCCCGGCTGCGGCACCGGCGAGCGGCGCCCGGCGGGGCCCGGGTTTCCGATCATCGGGCTCGGGCACCGGCGGCTCAAGGTGATCGACTTGAGCGGCGCGGCGGCGCAGCCGATGCGGGGGACGGGGGGCAGCGGCTGGCTGACCTACAACGGCGAGCTGTACAACGCGGAGGACCTGCGCCGGGAGCTCCGGAGCCGCGGGGTCCATTTCCGCTCGCGCTCCGACACCGAGGTCGTCCTGGAGGCCCTGGGCGCCTGGGGCGCCGCCGCGCTGCCCCGATTCAACGGCATGTTCGCCCTGGCCTTCTGGCAGCCGAGCCAGAGACGGCTCATCCTGGCGCGTGACCGGTTCGGAGAGAAGCCCCTCTATTACGCCCGGGCGGGCGGTTTCCTGGCCTTTGCTTCGGAGATCGGCGCCCTGGTGCGTCACGGTGATCTCCCCCTGACCCTCGACCCCGAGGCTGTCGAGCTGTATTTGACCTTCGGGTTCATCCCGGCTCCCTGGACCATCTACCGTGAGGTGCGCAAGCTGCCGCACGCCTCGTACCTGGAGGCGCGGCCGCCGCAGGAGCCCGCGGTCGCGCGCTACTACCGCCTCGAGGACCGGCTGGGCGCGCCTCCCCCACCCCGGCCGGAGGAGGCGATCCGCGAGGCCCTCTACGCCGCCGTGCGCCGGCGGCTCGAAGCCGACGTGCCGCTCGGGGCGTTCCTGTCGGGTGGGCTGGATTCGACCGCGGTCGTGGCCCTGATGCGCCGGGCCCGGGTGGTGCCTCCCCGGACCTATTCCATGTCCATCCCGGACCTGGGCTACTTCGACGAATCGCGGCGCGCGCGCAGGACCGTCGCGATCCTCGGAACGCTGCACCGGGAGGTCGCCGTCGACGCCGCCCGCCTGCAGTCCGAGATTCCCTTCGTCCTCGACCGGCTCGACGAGCCGTTCGCGGATTCCTCGGCCCTCGCAGCGTCGGTGATCGCGGGCGCGGCGCGCCGCGATCTGACCGTGGCGCTGTCAGGTGACGGCGGGGACGAAGTGTTTGGAGGGTACCGCGTGTATCGCGCGTTGCGGGCACACCGCTTCCTGCGGGCCCTGCCGGCGGCGGCCACCTCGCTGCTCTCGAGCCTCCTCGCTTTCGTTCCCTCACGGCACGGTGGGGGACCTGCGGGAGCAGTCCGGCGGGCGCGCCGCCTGCTGGCCGGTCTGTCGTCGGATTTCGCGGCGGCGCACGCGCTGTGGATGTCGGTGTGCGGCGCGAATGCGCGGCGTGCGTTGCGCCCCGGCGTCCCCGACGGGGATCTCGGACGATCGCTGGTCGAGGATCGCTACCGGCGGTTCGGCGGCGGCATCGAAGGCACCCGCGCCGTTGAGATCGATCTGCCCCTCCCCGACGACATGCTCGCGAAAGTCGATCGCACCAGCATGAGCCATGCCCTCGAGGTGCGCGCCCCCTTTCTCGATCCGGCGCTGGTCGAGATGGCCCTGTCGTTGCCCGCCGCGGTGAACTTCTCGATGCTCTCCGGCAAGCGTCTCTTGCGACGCGCCCTGCGCGGGGTCGTGCCGCCGCACGTCCTGAGAGCGCCGAAGCGCGGCTTCGAGGTGCCGGTCGGGCACTGGCTGACCGGACCCCTCGCGGCTCTGTACCGCGAGGTGGTTTCGGGGGCCGTCCTTCAAGAGATCGCGGGGATCGAGCCGCGCGCCGCGGAGACCTGGTTCAGCGAGCACCGCGCGCGCCGGGAGGACCGGGGGTCGGCGCTGTGGGGGCTGTTCGCGCTCTGCTGGTGGCAGAGGGGTCCGCGTCGGGTGCACGAGCGCGCGGCGGGCAGCGCCGAACGTCAGTTGCGCGCGGTCTCGAGCAGCGAGGCGACCTTCTTGAGAAGCTCGGAAGGTTGAACCGGCTTCGGGATGTACGCGTCGGCGCCGAGGGCCAGGCCGCGCTTGCGGTCTTCCTCGGCCCCTTCGGTGGTCACGATGATGATCGGCAGGGTCTTGGTCCGCGCGTTGCCCCGGATCAGCGCGATCAGCTTGAGGCCATCCATCATCGGCATGTTGATGTCGGTGATCACCAGGTCGACCCGTTCCGTCGTCAGCTTCTTCAGGGCGTCGACGCCGTCCACCGCCTCGATGATGCGGCAATCCTTCAGGTGGCGCAGGGAGAACGCCAGCAGCTGGCGCATCGTGGGCGAATCCTCGACGATCAGAAAGGTCGTGGCGCTCATGGCGACGGGGCCGTCAGCAGGTCGAGAAATCCCTGCAGCTCGGAGAGCTTCTTCTCGGATCTCTCGTACAATTTCGAGCTGAACAGCGCCGTGGCCGCGTGCCCGGCGAGCAGGGTGAACAGCTCGAAGTCGAGAGGCTGGAACCTTTCCTTCTGCTGCAGCAGCCGGTAGATCGCGATCACGCCGATGACGCGCGTCCCGATCTTCAGCGGCACGCAGGCGATCGGATTCCGGAGGTCGACGCTCAGCGGATCGGGAAGCGGGTCGGCGTAAAACGGCTCGCCGGCCGCCGCCCGCTGCAGCGGCCCGCGCTCTGGCCGGATCTTCTCGGGCACGGACGACCCCATGCCCTGAATCGCCTCGCGCTTCAGGTGGCCGTTCCTCTCGTCCACCCAGAGGATCGCGAACGCCTCCGCCCCGATCAGGTTGATCAGGATCTCCTTCACCGTGTCCAGAACTTCGCCGAAGTTCAGCGTGGCGTGCAGCTGGTACGAAGCGACGTACAGGTTGGCGAGATGGTTGTTCTGGGCCTCGATCTCCTGGTGGCGCGCCGCCACGTCGCGGTTCATCGCCTCCACCTTCCGGAAGCGGCCCAGGAGGTCGTCCCGCTCCTCCTCCAGCGCGCGCACCCGCGCGCTCAGCTGCGCCACGCCGTCGGAGGCGGCGGCCGGGCCCTTGCCGGCGGCCTGCTCCATTTCGCGCGTCAGCCCCGCGACCCGGAATCGCAGCCGCTCGTTCTCGCGCAACAGCTCCTCGGTGAAGGCGCGCGCCCGGTTGAACATGTTGCGCAGCTCTTCCCCGCGCGTCGAAAGGTCGTCGCGCTCCCCGTCCGGGGGCACCCCATCCCGGCTCCGGTTCATCGCTGCGAATATAGGTTCCACCCCTGGGCGGTGCAATCCTGTAACCGGCCGGATCGGCCCGAGCGCGGCGACGTCCGGGGTCCTACCGCCGGCAGAGACGGGCCATCTCGAGAGCGATCTCGCGGCGTGGCAGAACGCGGTCGGCCAGACCCGCCCTGATCGCCCCCCGCGGCATCCCGAACACGGCGGCGGTCGCCTCCGACTCGGCGATCGTCCGGCCGCGCCGTTCCTTGATGGCCCGCAGACCCTCGACCCCATCGCCGCCCATTCCGGTCATCAGCACCGCGAGGGCACGCGGTCCGAAGAGACTCGCCACGGAAGACATCAGCTGGTCCGCCGAAGGCGCGTAGCGTTCCGA
>DAISWT010000047.1:0-11897 GCA_036826235.1 Acidobacteriota bacterium
CCGCGCTCGTAGAGACCCTGCAGCACCTCGACGGCGGCGTCGAAGTCCTCCTGCGCACGCTTCAGATCGGACAGGATCAGGTGGGCGCCGGGATGGTCGTGATCCAGCGCCAGCGCCGCCTGGATCTGCGCCTCGGAGCGCCGGAAGCTCTGCAGATCGAGGTAGATCTTCGCGAGCGACACGTACGGCTCGGGGTCCTCGGGCGTCAGCGTCTGGGCCTTGCGGATGGCGGCGATGGCGTCGTCGTACTGCTTCACGCGACCGTAGGCGACGCCCAGCCGCGTGTAGGCGCTGCTGAAGTCGGGCTTCACCGTGATCGCCTTCAGGAAGAGCTGGATGGCGTCATCGGGGCGGCTCCGACGAAGATAGAGATCTCCCAGGTGCGTGTAGGCGTCGGCGAAGGCGACATTGATCTCCAGGGACTTGCGGTACTGCTGCTCGGCCTGGTCGTCCTGGCCGGTCGTCTCGAGCAGGCGCCCGAGACCGTCGAACGCGGCGGCGTAGTTCGGCTGCAGCTCGAGCGCCCGCAGGTACTCGGCGCGCGCTTCTCCGGTGTCCCCCTGCTTCAGGTACGCGTCCCCCAGGGCGAGGTGCGCCTGCACGTAATCGGGCTGCAGGTCGAGGGCGATCTTGAGCGGCTCGATCGCTTCGCCGTAGCGGCGGTCGGCGTTCAGGCAGATGCCGAGGTAATAGAACGCCAGGAACGAGTTGAGGTTGAGGTTCACCACCTGCTGGAAGGCCTCGGTGGCGTCCTTGTATTTTCCCTCCTTGTACAGACGCATCCCATCCGACTGCAGCTTGAACGACTGCGTGCGCGCGTCGGCCGCCGACACGGCGCGGGCCGGCGGGGCGTAGGCGAGGGCGCAGGCGAGCCAGGCGGCCGGCAGGATCCGCAGGCGCATCAGTACGCGCTCAGTTCCTTCATGGCGCGGACCAGGTCGTCGACCTGGGGCAGGATCCGATCCTCCAGCCCCGGCTCGTAGGCGACAAACGTGTCGAGCGCGGCGACGCGACGCACGGGGGCGTCCAGGAACTCGAACAGCCGGTCGGCGATGAGCGCCGCGATCTCGGCGCCGTAGCCGAAGGAGAGGGGATCCTCGTACGCCACGACCACCTTGCCGGTCTTGCCGACCGAAGCGGCCACCGTCTCCCAGTCGAACGGGTTGAGCGAGCGCAGGTCGATGACCTCGACACCGGCGCCCTGCTCGGCCAGGACCTTCGCGGCGCGCAGTGATCGCTCGACCAGGGCGCCGTAGGTCACGACGGTCAGGTCGCCGCCCGCGCGGACGATGGTGGCGCGAGCGAACGGGATCGAGTGCTCCGGGCCCGGGTACGGGCTCTTGTTGTAAGTCTGACGGTACAGGTGCTTGTGCTCCAGAAACAGCACGGGATCGTCGCAGCGGATGGCGGTCCGCAACAGACCGTTTGCGTCCAGCGCGTTCGACGGCATCACCACGCGCAGACCCGGGATGGCCGCCAGCAGCGATGCGCCCGATTGGCTGTGATAGATGGCGCCGCCCTGCAGGTAGCCGCCGACCGGAACGCGCACCACCACCGGGCAGGAAAAGGCGCCGTTGGATCGCCAGCGCAGCAGGGCCAGCTCGTTGCGCACCTGCATCATGGCGGGCCAGAAGTAGTCCATGAACTGGATCTCGACCACCGGCTTCAGCCCGCGGGTCGCCATGCCGATGGCGCGGCCCACGATCGCCGCCTCGGCGAGCGGCGAGTTGAAGACACGCGCCGATCCGAAGCGGCGCTGCAGGTTCGCGGTGACCTTGAACACCCCGCCCTTCCCCTTCACCTGGGCGAGGTGGTCTTCGCGCGAGCAGTCGGCGACGTCCTCCCCGAACAGGACGATGCGCGCGTCGCGCGCCATCTCATCGCGCAGACAGTCGTTCAGGAGATCGACCATGGTCCTCGGCTCGCCCGATAGCTGTGGCGCGACGCCGAACCGGTCGGAGGTTGGGTCGACATCCTCGGAGACGACGTGCCGCGTGACGGTCGCGGGGTCGGGGCGGGGCGCCGCGAGCGCGGACTGCGCCGCCTCGTCGACCTCGCGGTCGACCTCCTCGCGCAGCGCCTCGAGGAACGCCGCCGGTGCCACCTCGCGCTCGATCAAGAATTGCGCGAAGTTCGGGAGAGG
Source organism: Acidobacteriota bacterium (assembly GCA_036826235.1). Classification (GTDB taxonomy): domain Bacteria; phylum Acidobacteriota; class Polarisedimenticolia; order Gp22-AA2; family Gp22-AA2; genus Gp22-AA3. Next base: position 2,144 of record DAISWT010000047.1, read on the forward strand.
GTCGCGCCGGGCCTCCTCCTGCCGCTCGGCCTCCGTCTTGTAGAGCCGCTCGTCGTCCGAGAGGGAGTGCGAGTACGGCCGGATCGTGTGGGCGTGCACCAGGGCCGGGCCGCCGTCGCGGGAGCGCAGCCTGTCGATGGCGCGCTTCAGGACGACGTAGGACTCGATCGGATCGCAGCCGTCCACCTCGTCGACGTGCAGGCCGGGGAACGAGCGCGCCAGCCGCGAGATGCTGGCGCCGGCGGTCTGCACCTCGACCGGCACCGAGATGGCAAAGTCGTTGTCGGTGATCAGGAAGAGGACGGGGGCGCGTCGCAGGCAGGCGGCGTTGAGCGACTCCCAGAACTCGCCCTCGCTGGTGGCGCCGTCGCCTCCGGAGACGTAGACGATCGCGTCCGACTCCGGGTCGAGCAGACGCTCCGCCTCGGCGCAGCCGACCGCCTGCAGGAACTGCGTGCCGGTGGGGCTCGATTGCGACACGATGCGCAGCCGGGCGCTCCCCCAGTGGCTCGGCATCTGCCGGCCGCCGGAGGCCGGGTCCTCGGACGATCCGGCCGCCTCGAGAAACATCTCGCGCGGCGTCACGCCGAGCTGCAGGCACAGCGCGCGGTCACGGTAGTAGGGATAGCACCAGTCCCGCCCGGGCCGCAGCAGCCTGCCGGCCGCCGCCAGCACCGCTTCGTGCCCCGCCCCGCTGATCTGGAAATAGATCTTGTTCTGCCGCTTGAGCTGGATCTCCTTGTCATCGATGCGGCGCGACAGCACCATGGTGCGGTAAAGGGAGATGAGATCGTCGCGCTGGAGCCCGATATCCTTCTTCTCCAGGGTCCGTTCGGCGGTCTTCACTCGCATCGCTTCCCCCCTCCGACCCCTCCGTCCCGCTCCCTATGATACCCGCCGGACGCCCGCGGCGCGAGTCGTCAGGACGGCCGGGACTGCGGCCGCCCGCGTCGTTGCGCCGTCCGCCCCGTCCGCGGCGTAGACGCCCCGCGCCGCATCGGCCGGCTCGGGCATGCGACTGCGGCGGCTCTCCAGCGCCTCCCGCTCGGCGGTCTCGACCTCGGCGATGACGCGGGTCTCGGTCTCGGCCAGGATCGCGGCGTTGGCCTCCCGGCGGGCCGCGGCGCCGCGCCGGCGCCCGTCCAGGGCGGGGGCTTCGCCGATAAGATAGGCCTCGTAGGTGCCGATGGGATCCCGGAGCCCCCAGTAACGAAATTGTTCAGGCGTGAACAGCGCCCGGGCCTCGGCCTTGTCGTGGGTGGCATGACCCCCCATCCGGAAGGTACGCGCGTTCAGCAGGAACGGCCCACGACCCCTGCGGCAGCCCTCGATGAGAAGGCTGGTCGCGGCGTAGACGTCCAGGACGTTGTTGCCCTCGCATGACAGGCCGTCCAGACCGTACGCCTGACGCAACGATTCCAGCGGGAGATGGCTATGCTTTTCGACCGGAGTCCCGAGCGCCACCTGGTTGTTCTGCACGACGAAGACGACCGGCACCTTGAGCACGGCGGCGAAGTTGATCCCCTCGTGAAAGGCTCCGGTCCGGCTGGCGCCATCGCCGATCCAGGTCAGGCCGGCGCGCCTCTCGCGGTGCTGCCTGAGGGCGAGGCCGATGCCGGTGAACACCGGGACCAGGCATCCCATCATGCTGGTGCCGGGGATCACGCCCAGGGCGGGGTCGCCGGTGTGCAGGTCGCGCCCGAACGTGATCTGGTCCGCCGTCCCCAGATACGCCTTGAGCATTCCGGCGACGGGCATCCCCATCTCGCAGCAGGCGGCGGCGTTCCGGATCATCGGCCCGGCGAGGTCCCCCTTCCTGAGCGCGTGGACGCTGCCGACCGTGACCGCTTCCTCGCCGGTGCCGAGCCATGCCTTCGAGATGATCCCCTGCCGCACCCAGCGCATCAGGGTGACGTCGTGCAGGCGGAATCGGACGAGCCCCTCGTAGAGGCGCAGCAGGGCGGCGGCGTCGAGCTTCTCGATGACCCGCCGGCGGCGCGGATCGCGGTGCAGCGTCTTCGTATACTCCGCCATGACCTCCGGATCGGGTCTGAACTCCACGTACTCGGGAGGGTCGAAGGCGGGGTAGCGCTTCATCGCTGCATCAGGGTCTTCATCTCGCGGACGGCCCGCTCCATCCCGACGAGCGCGGCGCGCGCCACGATCGAGTGGCCGATGTTCAATTCCTCGATCTCCGGGATCTGCACGATGCGGCGGACGTTGCGGTAGGTGAGGCCGTGCCCCGCGATCGCCTTGAGGCCCAGCTTGACGGCGGCGCGGGCCGCCTGGGACACCTTGTCCGCCTCGGCGGCGGCCTGGTCCGGCCGCGCCGCCTCGGAGTACTTGGAGGTGTTGAGCTCGATGAGCCCGATCTCGAGCTTGGCGACCGCCTTGATCTGGTCGTAGTCGGGATCGACGAACACCGACACGCCGACGCCGGCCGCCCGGAGATCCTGGACCGTCTTGCGCACCAGGTTCTGGTTCAGGAGGACATCGAGGCCGCCCTCCGTGGTGATCTCCTCGCGGCGCTCCGGCACCAGGGTGACCGTGTCCGGCTTGTAGGTCGCCGCAATCGTGACCATCTGCGGTGTCGCCGCCGCCTCGAGGTTGAGCCGGGTCGCGATGGCGCGGCGCAGCAGGTCCACGTCGCGATCCTGGATGTGCCGGCGGTCGCCGCGCAGGTGGACGGTGATCTGGTCGGCCCCCGCCAGCTCCGCCAGGACGGCGGCGGCGACCGGCTCGGGCTCGCGCGACCGGCGCGCTTCGCGGATCGTGGCGATATGATCGACGTTGACTCCGAGTCGTACCGGCTCCATCGGCTCTCCTCAGACGTGACGATCAGGAAGGGTCCCGGCCAATCTCCCGCTGGATGATCCACTTGAGTCGGGCCGCCGCCTCCTCGACGACCTGAAGCGATTCTCCCTCAACCATGATGCGGGCCTTCGGCTCGGTGCCGGAGTAGCGCACCAGCAGGCGGCCGCTGCGGCCGAGGCGGCGCTCCTCGTCGCGGATCGCCGGCCCGATGCGCGGGTGCTTTTCGAGGGGCGGCCGCTCGCGCACCTGGACGTTCACCAGGACCTGGGGGCACGGTCGGATGTCGGCGGCCCAGGCCGCCAGGTCCAATCCGGTCCGGCGCAGCAGGTCGAGGAACAGGAGACCGGTCAGGAGACCGTCGCCCGTCGTCGCCTTCTCCAGGAAGATGATGTGCCCGGACTGCTCGCCCCCCAGGACGTAGCCGCCGCGCAGCATCTCCTCCAGGACGTACTTGTCGCCGACCGGGGCGCGCGACAGACAGATGCCCTCCTGCTGCAGCGCCTTCTCGAGCCACAGGTTGGACATCACCGTCCCGACCACGGCGTTGCCGCGCAGCCGCCCGGCGGCCTTCAGATCCCGGGCGGCGAGACAGAGGACGTAATCGCCGTCCAGGGCACGGCCGGCGGAATCCACGAACAGGCAGCGATCCGCGTCGCCGTCGAACGCCAGCCCGAGGCGCGCCTTCTGCCGTAGCACCTCCTGCGCCAGGCCCTGCGGGTGCAGTGCGCCGCAGTCCTCGTTGATGTTGCGGCCGTCGGGCCGGGCGTTGACGGCGGTGACGGTCGCCCCGAGTCGGCGGTAGAGCTCGGGGCCCAGCTCGCTCGCGGCCCCGTTGGCGCAGTCGAGGACGATGCGCCATCCCGACAGGGAGGCGCCCGGATCGACCGCTCCCTGCAGCCACGCCAGGTAACGTGCCGCCAGATCGGCCGATTGCAGCGACTGGGGGCCGGACGCGGCGGCCGCGGGAGCCGCCGCGCCGGGCGAGCCGCGGGTCTCCTCCCGTCCATCGAGGACCATGCGCTCGACGGCCAGCTCCATCTCGTCGGACAGTTTCTCGCCGGTGCGGGAGAAGACCTTGATGCCGTTGTCGCGGTAGGGGTTGTGCGAAGCCGAGACGACGAGACCGGCGTCGTATCCCTCGAGCCGGGTGACGCAGGCGACCCCGGGCGTCGTCAGGACGCCGCCGTGGTCGACCCGGCCCCCGCCGTCGCAGACACCGCGCGCCAGAGCGGCCTCGATGGCGGGGCCGGACTCCCGGGTGTCGCGGCCGATGACCACCCGCGGTGCGACCCCCGAGGCGGCGCGCAGGGAATCGGCCAGCGCGCGGCCGACGCGCGTCACCGTCGGCTCGTCGAGAGGGTACTCTCCCGCGAGGCCGCGGATGCCGTCGGTCCCGAAGAGTCGTTTCACGGCGGGGTCCCTCCCCCTCGCCGGGCCGCAGCCGGCCCCGGAGCGGAGCCGCCGCCCGGCGCGATCACCATGCGGGCGATCTTCACCCGGACCCGTACCGGCCCCTGCGGCGACACCACGCGCACGCGGCTCCAGGACGGGGCATCCGGGATCGGCGTCGCCTCGATCTCGTAGTCGGCGGTCTCGCCGTCGAGCAGGATCGTGCCGGTCAGCGCGCGCGTCACCTTCTCCACCTCGTTCGCGGGGCCCTCGATCGTCGCCATCGGCGGCTCGATGATGTGCCGGACCTTCTCGTAGCCGGAGGGCGGCGACCCCGAGAATTCGGCGATGACCGGAACCTCGCGCCTCGTCCTCCGGTCGATCCGCACCTTGACGAGATCGGGACTGATACGCTCGACCTGCGCACCGCCCGGGGCGCGGATCATCTCGGGCGTCAGCGGGATGTACTGCTCGCCCGGTGAGGCCCGCCCCAGGTCGATGCGCGCCGAAAGGCGGTCCTCGGTGATCATCCCCAGGAGCGGCTCGGTGGCGCGCAGGCGGATGGCCACCCCGTCCACCACGCGTCCCGACAGCTCGAGACCGGGCGACAGGCCCACGTATTCGAGGGGCACGGCGAAGTCCCTCACCCGCTCCTCTTCGCTGCGCACCACGTACCAGCAGACGAAGGCCAGCATCAGGGAGAAGATCTTGAGGTACAGATTCTGGCGCAGATTGAAGCGCATGGTCCTGGTACGCCCCTCCCCTAGGCTCCTACGCGGCGTGCGTTCTCTCGGCGGCGGGGACGGTCTCGTGCCGGTTCGCCCGGCGGCCGCCCAGGTGGCCGCTCAGGAACGCCTTGAGCGAAGCGGCATCGAGCGGGCCCGTCAGCCGCCCTTCGACGGCGCCGCGGATCGTGCCGCGCTCCTCCGAGATCACGATCACCACGCTGTCGTACTCCTCCGTCAGTCCGATCGCCGCGCGGTGACGCGAGCCGTACTCGCGCGACAGCTGCGGATCGGTCGTCACCGGCAGGAAGCAGGACGCCGCCTTGACGCGACCCTCGCCCAGGACGACCGCCCCGTCGTGCATCGGTGAGCCGGGCGTAAAGATGTTCATCAGGAGATCGTAGGAGATCGAAGCGTCGAGCTGGATGCCGGAGTCGATCTGATCCGGCAGCGCCTGCTCACGCTCGATGACGATCAGCGCCCCGGTGGGTCGGGACGCCAGTGACATCGAGGCGTGCACGATCTCGTCCAGCATCCTCTCGGTCAGCTCATGGTAGCCGAGCCGCAGGAGCGAGGTGCGGCCGAGCCGCGCCAGAGCGCGGCGGATGGTGGTCTGGAACAGGACGATAATGGCGAACGGGGCGTAGAACAGGACCTGCCCGAGGACGCGGTGGAAGGTGCGCAGGTACAGGATCCGTTCCGGCGCCGTCAGACCATAGGCGAGCAGGACCAGCAGGACCCCGATGAGGGTCTGCAGCGCCCGCGTTCCCTTCAGGAGCACGCCGAGCTGATAGATCAGCACCGTCATCAGGACGATGTCGAGGACGTCGCGCCAGCCGAAGCTGGACGCCGAGATCTGGTTCAGGAACGATTGGATCATGGTCTTGGACAGGCCCGGCCGACGAGGCGCTCCGAGGTCAGCGTACCGCGACGGGATCCCGCAGAACGGCGTCGCACAGGGAAGCGACGCGCACTCCCTCCCGCACATCGTGCACCCTGATGATATCAGCGCCCTCCGCGATGGCCAACGCCTCCGCGGCGAGGCTCGCTTCGAGTCGCTCGGCCGTGGGCAGGTCGCCCTGTCCCTTGAGGAACGACTTGCGCGAGGCGCCGACGAGGATCGGCCGTCCCAGCGAGGCCAGAACCCTCAGGTGGCGCAGGATGCCCAGATTGTCCCGGCGGCGCTTCCCGAAGCCGATACCGGGATCGACGATGATTCTATCCTCGCGCACACCGGCGCGCACCGCCAGATCGATCCGGCCGCGCAGAAAGGCGGCGATCTCCGGCAGCAGGTGGCTGTAGCGGGGAGTTCTCTGCATGGTCTCCGGCGTGCCGCGGGTGTGCTGGATCACGATCGGCAGCCCGCTGTCGGCGACGGTCGCCGCCATGGCCGGGTCATGGGTCAATCCGGAAACGTCGTTGATCAGGTCCGCGCCCGCCTCCGCGGCGCGCCGCGCCACCTCGGCCTTGCGCGTGTCGACGGACAGGAGCGGCCGGGACTCCTTCATATCCCGGAAGGCGCCGGCCAGCGCCTCGACGACCGGCATCACCCGGCGCACTTCTTCGGAGAGCGGCACCGGTACCGCGCCCGGGCGGGTCGATTCACCCCCGATGTCGATCAGGTCGGCGCCCTCGCGGGCCATCGCGTGCGCCCGCTCCACCGCCGCCCGCGGGTCGAGAAAGCGGCCACCGTCGGAGAACGAGTCGGGGGTGACGTTCAGGACGCCCATCACGAGGGTCCGCCGGCCGAGCGCAAGCCGGCCGCGGGCCAGCGCCAGGGCGCGCGGCCGGGTGGAGGCATTGATCAGGGCCTGGCGGATCTCCCCGGCCGCCCTGAGGGTGGTGTGACGCGTCCCGGCCTGGCGCAGAAACTTGTGGAACTGGGCGCCATCTCCCTGCAGCAGGACGACCCGACCGCTGGTCCCGTCCGGAGCGACCTGCGCCCAGCCTCCGGTCGATGTCATCAAGGCGTGCAGGGCGCGGGCGGCCCGGGCCGGGACCGCTTCCAGGCGGATGGTCCGCACGTCGCCGTCGGTGCGGCGCGGCGGCACGCCCAGGCGGTTGCGCTGGTCCGCTCGGGAGGGAAGGGACGTGGACGCGACGACCAGGACGTTGTAGGGCATCGGCACGCGGGGAGGGACGGGTGTCCGGGGCGGGGCCCGGAAGACCGCTCCTAGGAAGGCTGCTTGATCGGGTCGGGTGCCAGCGCCGGACCGCGGCGCTCGCCGGCCGACTCCGCGGCCGGGCGGGGCACTTGGGGGGCCGCTTCGGTCCGCGTGATCTTGGGTCGCTTGCGGGCGCTGAGCGCCGTGACGTCCTCCCCTTTGACCAGGGCGGCGACCTCCTCGCCGTCGAGAACCTCGTATTCCAGGAGCGCCTCGGCGATGCGCACCAGGGAGTCCCGGTTGGCCTCGACCACCTGCTTCGCCCGCTCGTACGCCTCCAGACAGATCCTCTTGACCTCCTGGTCGATCAGGACGGCGGTCGCCTCGCTGTAGTCCTGGTGCTGCGCGATCTCCCGGCCGAGGAAGATCTGCTCCTCCTTCTTGCCGAAGGTGAGGGGCCCCATCCTGTCGCTCATGCCCCACTCGCACACCATCTTGCGCGACATGTCGGTCGCCTTCTCCAGGTCGTCACCCGCTCCGGTCGTCAGCACGCTCATGAAGATCTGCTCCGAGACGCGCCCGCCCATCATGACGGACAGGGTGCTCTCCAGGTAGTCGCGCGTGTAGTTGTGGCGATCGTCGATCGGGAGCTGCTGGGTCACGCCGAGCGCCATGCCGCGCGGGATGATCGTCACCTTGTGGATCGGATCGGCGTGCGGCATGAAATAGGCGACCAGGGCGTGGCCCGCCTCGTGATAGGCGGTCAGGCGCTTCTCCTGCTCCGAGATGATGAGCGACCGGCGCTCGCTGCCCATCAGGACCTTGTCCTTGGCGGTCTCGAAGTCCTCCATGCCGACGACTTTCTTGTTGTACCGAGCCGCGTTCAGCGCCGCCTCGTTGACCAGGTTGGCCAGGTCGGCTCCCGAGAAGCCGGGCGTGGCGCGCCCCAGCACGGCCAGGTCCACGTCCTCGCCGAGCGGGATCTTGCGCGTGTGCACCTTGAAGATCTCCTCACGGCCCTTCACGTCCGGGCGGGCCACCACGACGCGCCGGTCGAACCGTCCGGGCCGGAGCAGCGCCGGGTCGAGGACGTCCGGGCGATTGGTGGCCGCGATCAGGATGACGCCGTCGTTCGACTCGAAGCCGTCCATCTCGACGAGCAGCTGGTTGAGGGTCTGCTCACGCTCGTCGTGGCCGCCACCGAGGCCTGCCCCGCGGTGCCGTCCGACCGCGTCGATCTCGTCGATAAAGATGATGCAGGGCGCGTTCTTCTTGCCCTGCTCGAAGAGATCCCGGACCCTGGAAGCGCCCACCCCGACGAACATCTCGACGAAGTCCGACCCGGAGATGGAGAAGAACGGCACGTTGGCCTCGCCGGAGATGGCGCGGGCCAGGAGCGTCTTGCCGGTCCCGGGCGGGCCCATCAGCAGGACACCCTTGGGGATCTTGCCGCCCAGCTTCTGGAATTTCTGCGGCTCCTTCAGGAACTCGATGATCTCCTCGAGCTCCTCCTTGGCCTCGTCCACGCCGGCGACGTCCTTGAAGGTGACCTTCTTGGCCTGGCTGCTCGACAGGCGGGCCTTCGACTTGCCGAACGACAGCGCCTTGTTGCCGCCGCTCTGCATCTGACGCATGAAGAAGATCCAGATCCCGATGAGGACCAGCATCGGGAGCCAGGAAAGGATGGTGACCAGGTAGGTCGACTCCTTCGGCTTGTGCGCCTCGATAGCCACGTTCGATTTACGGAGGTCCTTGACGAGGTCGGGGTAGTCGGGAGCGTAGGTGGTGAAGCGCTTGGGCTGGCCGTCCGGGCCGGCCTGACCGTACTCGCCGGTGATCTCGCTCCCGGTGATCGTGACCTTCTGGATCTTCTGGGCCTCCACATCGGTCATGAACTGGCTGAAGGTGATCTCCACCTGGTCGGGGCGGTTGGCGCTCAGAAACTTGTAAAAGAAGAGAACCGCCAGGATGATGAGCGTCCAGAAGGCAATGTTCTTCAAAAGGGTGTTCAACGCCCTGAGCTCCTTTGCATAGGCCTAAATATAGACCGAAACAGTCCGTCTTTCAATTGCGGCGACGGTCCGGCGGCGTCTCTGTCAGCTATTCGACGTAGGTCAGGAACGGAAGGTTCCGGTACTTCCCCTGGTAATCCAGGCCGTAGCCGACGACGTGCCTGTCGGGAACCTGGAAGCCGACGAAATCGGGCGAGAAATCGACCTTGCGACGGTGGGGCTTGTCCAGGAGGCTGCACACCCTCAGCGATCGGGGCTGGTAGAGCTGGATCTGCTCGCACAGGTAGGCCAGGGTCACCCCCGTGTCCAGAATGTCCTCCACCAGGAGCAGGTGCGTCCCCTCGATGCGGAACGACGACGAGAAGCGCAGCGAGGTGGCGAAGATGATCTCGGTGAGGGAATCGGACCGCCGCGACGCCACGCTCTCGACGAAGCCGAGGTCCATGGGCAGCCGGATCTGACGGGTGAGATCGGCGAGAAAGATGAACGCCCCCTTCAGGACGCCCAGGACGGAGATCTCCTGTCCGGCATAGGTGTCGGTGATCTCCTTGCCGAGTTGCCGGACGCGCTCGGCGATCTCGGATTCGGAACGCAGGACGTCCCGCGACAGCTTCACCGCGCGGCCTTCTCCAGGACCAGGATGCGGCTGGTCCTGTCCGTGACCTTGAAGCGATCGTCGATCTCGTGGTCCACCACCCAGGCGATGCGG
>DAISWT010000048.1:0-11860 GCA_036826235.1 Acidobacteriota bacterium
CCGATTATCTGGCGTCGCCGTTGTTCTTCACCAACGGCGCCACTCAGGTCGCGAGCCTGTTGGGGCTGGTGCGCACCGGGGCACGTCTGAACGCCCTCCTGCCGATCGCCACGCGCGACGATGTCCCGCCCGGGGCGATCGACGACCTGCGGGTGGTCGAATCCAACAGCAATTCCATCGTTCTGAGCTGGACCGCGACCGGAGACGACGGGACGATCGGGAGGGCGCTGAGCTACGAGGTACGTTATGCGAATCACCCGATCGACGCCTCCAACTTTGCGGCCGCGACCCTCGCTCCCGGCCCCCCCTCCCCGGCGCCGGCCGGGTCGGCCGAGACCATGGAGGTCACCGGCCTGGCCGCCAACACGTTCTACTACTTCAGCGTCAAGGCGAGGGATGAGTGGGGGAACCCCGGCCCGCTCGGGAACCTCGCTTCCGGGGGCACTCAACTCCCTCCGACGTTCGCCTCGTCGCCCTCGTCCTTCGCCGCCGCCCTGCGCACGGGACAAGTGGACTCCCGGACCTTGAGAATTCAGAACGTCGGCTCCGGCACCCTCGACTGGAGCGTGCCGGTCCCTTCGATCAGCGGCCCGGCGACGGTCGCGGGTGCCGTGACCGGGGACGGCGCACTCGCGCCGGGCGACCCGGTGAACGCGCCGGCGGCCGGCGGCTCCGGGGGCCCGGATGCGTTCGGCTACCGCTACATCGACAGCGACCAGCCTGGCGGACCGCCGTTCGAGTGGAGCGACCTGACCCAGACGGGCAGCGGTATCTCGATCGATTCTCTCACCAGCGACGACCAGATCAGCGAGGCGATCCCGCTCGGGTTCCGCTTCCCGTTCTACGGGCAGACGTTCGACAGCGTCCGCGTCAGCACCAACGGGTTCCTGACTTTCACCGGCAACGACGCACCCTACGCCAACACCTCTGTGCCGAGCTCGGCCGCGCCGCCCAATCTGATTGCGCCGTACTGGGACGATCTCAAGTTCGACTACTCGTCCCGGGCCTACTATTCGAAGGACCCGAACAGCTTCACCGTGCAGTACACCGGCGTCCCGCCCTACACCGGTGTCGGCAACGTCACCTTTCAGGTGACGCTCTATCGCACGGGGGAGATCCAGTACCGCTACCTCGCGATGACCGCCGACACCGGCAGCGCCACCGTGGGCATTCAGGACGGGACCCAGACCGTCGGGCTGCAGGTCACCTTCAACTCCATCTACCTGCACGACCGGATGGCGATCCGGATCTACGACATCCCGCAATGGCTCCAGGCATCGCCGACCTCCGGACGCGTCCAGGCGGGCGAGGGCGACGACATCGCGCTGACCATCGACGCGACCGGTCTCGAGGGGGGGTCGTACACCGGCGCGGTCTACGTCCGGACCAACGATCCCCAGCAGCCGCTGGTCGCGCATCCTGTGACGCTCGATGTGACCCCCGTCCCCTCGATCGGCGTCGACAGCGCCGTCCTCGATTTCGGCAACGTCTTCGCGGGGTTCTCCCGCACCCTCTCGCTCGCGGTCCGCAACACCGGGACGGACGTCCTGAACGTCGGCGGCATCGACTCCGCCGATGCCTCCGTGACCGTCTCCCCGAGCGCCTTCTCGGTTCCCCCCCGCTCGATCCAGAGCGTCAGCGTGACCTACGCGCCGCTGACGACCGGCACGCTCTCGTCCAGTCTCGTCATCCACAGCGACGCCGACAACAACCCGGCGCTGACTGTCGCGCTCCTGGGGTTCGCGACACCGCCGCCGCAGATCGTCGTCGGACCCGAGTCCCTCTCCGAGGCCCTGCGCACCGGTGCGGCGGTCACACGCATCTTGCGCATCACGAACACCGGCGGAAGCAATCTCGACGTGCAGCTCAGCGTCGACCTCGCGGGCATCGTCGAGTGGCTCGGCGTGAGTCCCGCGCACCAGACGATTCTTCCCCAGGAGAGCGCCGACATCTCCGTCACTCTGGACGCGGGGGATTTCGGCACGACGGTCCTGAACGGCGCTGTCGTCATCCAGACGAACATCCCGGGACTGGCCCCCCTGCGCGTCCCGGTGACCCTGACCGTCACCGGCGCCCCCAACATCGCCATCTCCGACATTCCGGTGGTCGTCCTGTCGCAGCAGACCGTCTCCACGTTCGGGGCCCGGACCGTCCATCGGCTGTCGATCCCTCTCGCCCCGGACGCGGGCGCCACCGTGGAGGTCCTCGTCGATGGCAATTTCGGGACCACGCTCGAGAACGCCCAGATCTTCGCCGAGGGGGTGGCGCTCGGGGTCCTGGGGGCCATCGGCAGCGAGTGCGGCAGCGACGCGGGGACGTTCTCGCTGGACGCCGCGCAATTCTTCGGGATGAGCCTGGACGGCGTCCTGGAGGTCGCCGTCCAGAACTCACCGTACGTCGACGTCTTCTGCCAGACGAACCGTCACACCGTGCGCCTGACCTACCAGGGGGCCCGCAGCCTTCTCGACTTCGGCTCGCTGTTCATCGGTCTGCGCCGCAGCCTCGCCTTCGACATCCATAACCGCGGGAGCGAGACCCTCAAGATCCAGTCGATCGCCAGCGATGCGGCGGCTTTCTCCCCGTCGGCCCTGGCGCTCAACATCCCGGGGCGCACGGACGCGACCGTCACGGTCACGTTCAGCCCGAGCGACGCCACCCCCGTCACCGGAACGCTCTCCATCCTCAGCAACGATCCCGATACACCGGCGGTCTCCCTCGGGCTGCGCGGCCAGGGGCTCGTGGCGCCGGTGATCCGCGTGCAGCCCGTGCAGCTCGCCACGACGCTGCTCAAGAGGACGCGCGAGGCCCAGACCCTGCACCTCTCGAACACCGGCGGCAACGATCTGGGGTTCACCGTCGCGCTCAAGACCCGCCCGTCCGGGAAGGAGCCCGCCTCCTGCGCGGCCTATCTCTCGGAGTGGCGGGGGGGGAGGATGTCGGCGATCAATCTCCACACGGGCGCCACCAGCATCGTGTCCTACGGTCTGCACACCCCGCAGGAGAACGTCGTCATCGACGCCTCCGGCTCGACGGCGTACGTCAACGAGTCCGACCCGGGGACGCTGGCGGCAATCGACCTGGCCACGGGAACCGTGACGCGCATCGCGTTCGGCTTCAAGTTCCCCGTCGGATTGGCGCTGAGCCCGTCGGGGAACACGGCGTATGTGGGAGAGGCGCACGGCGGCCAGATTACCGCGGTGAACCTGTCGACGGGGGAGAAGATCGCCGTCGCCACGGGGCTCGAGTCGGTCGACGGCATGACGCTGAGCACCGCGGGCACCTCGCTCTACCTGTGCCAGCGCTCCGCCGGTGTGTTCGCGGCGGTGGATTTGAGCACCGGCGCGCTCACGCCGATCGCCACAGGACTGGACGGTCCCGGCAGCGCCGTGCTCAGCGGCGACCAGACGAAGGCCTATGTCACGGAGTCGGGCGGCGGTCGCCTCGTGTCGATCGATCTGGCAAGCGGCCAGGTCCATCCCATCGCCATCGGTCTCGACAGCCCGCAGGGGTTGACGCTGAACGGCGTGGGGACCACCGCGTATGTCGCCGAGCTGCACCGCAGCGACCTGACGGCCATCGATCTCCTGAGCGGGGTGGTTTCCCACCTCGGCTCTGGACTGGTGGACCCGGCGGGGGTGGCGGTCCAGTCACCGTCCGGGTGCACCTCGGATTTCCTGACGGTGGACCCGATGTCCGGGACCTTGCCGCCGGGCGGCGCCATCGACCTCTCCGTCCTGTTCGACAGCGGCGACCTGTTCGGCGGGGACTCGGAGACCGACATCGAGATCGCCAGCAACGATCCGATCACGCCGGTCCTGCGGGTCCCGGCCATTCTCACGGTGAACCCGATCTGTCAGGACCAGGACGGTGACGGCTACGCCGTGTGCACGACCTCGTGCGCCCTGGCCGGGGGCGACCGCTGCGGCGACTGCAATGACGCCGACCCGGCGGTGCACCCGTTCGTCGCGGAGACCTGCAACGGCCTGGATGACAACTGCAATGGACTGATCGACGAGGGCACCGCGGGTCTCGACAGCGATGGCGATCTGCTCGGCGGCACGTGCGACAACTGTCCCGATGTGTGGAACCCGGGTCAGGAGGACTCCGACGGCAACGGCATCGGCGATGTCTGCGAGCCGGAGGCGCTCTGCGCGCGCTCGAACCTGGATACGAACGATTTCTCGGCCGCCCGGGTGGATGGGCGGGATCTGGCCGTGTTCGCCCACGCGTTCGGGACCTGCCCCGATCCGGGCGCCGTCCCGGCTCTTGCGAACCTCGATCTGGAGCCGATCGGCTTCGGCGCCTGCGTCGACCTGGCCGATTTTCACCTCTTCATGAGCGTGTTCGCGCGCACCTGCGGCGGGAACTGACATGAGATGCCTCCGGCTCGGCCCCGCGGTCCTGGCGTGCGTGGCCACCCTCGCGTGCAACAGCAGCAGCGGCGGGCACGACGATGGCGGTGTGATCACCCCTCCGCCGGGACCGATCCCGGTCTTCCAGTGCAGCGACTCGCCGGCGGCGCCCGATACCGTTGTGCTGCAGTGCGGGGAGCGCATTTCCTCCAGCACGTGGAGGATCAATGTGGTCATCGGCGTGCCGACCACCTCGACCGACATCAACGGGTTCGACTTCGACGTCGTCTTCGACCCCCTTCTGCTGGCTTACGTCCCCGGCAGCGCGCAGCCGGGCGTCCTGCTCTCCCAGGGTGGCGGCACGGTGCTGTTCGCCGCGGCGACCAGTCCGGGGGACCCCGGCCGGCTGGTCGTCGGCATTCACAAGGCGGGTGCGACCGGTGTGCAGGGCATTCAGTATCTCGGTGTGATCCTGGCCTTTCAGATCAAGAGCCGGGCAGCGGCTTCTTTTGGGCCGCAGCTCCCGACGCTGGACCACTTCAGGGCCTCCGACTCGTCGGACATGACCATCCAGGGGATTACCCCCGTTGACCAGCTGGTTCTCTCCCTCCAGTAGCCGCGGCAGGAGGTGTCGCGCCGCGGTCGTCCAGGCGGTCTTCGTCGCCTGCGCGTGGGCGTGCGTGGCGTGCGCGTCGGCCCCGCCGGCCACCGGTCAGGCACCAACGCCGTCCGGCGCTGCAGGTGAGCAGCCTCCCGCGCCCACTGGATCCGCGACGCCGGCTCCCGCTCAGGACGGTGATTCGGAGGCCGCGCGGGGTGGCGGGCCGGGCCCCGCCGCGGACGGCTCCGGGCGGGCATCACAGCCTGCGACCCCGGACACGGCGAGCGTTCCGCCTCCTGCCGACACGCCACCGGGCCGCCCGCCCGAAGGAGAGGCGTCCCCGCCCGGACCGCTCCTCCTCGCAACGCCCGCGACTGCGCCGGACGCGGCGGGCGCCGCGTCCGCCGGATCCCGGCCGGACAATCGGCCGCCCTCCCCGCCCTCCGGCGGTGGAGCTGGGGCGCCGGACCCGAACCGGACGTCGGGGACCGCCCAGGGTCGCCTGACCCTGTCGCTCCTCGCGGATCCGGCCGCGCCGGGTGTGAGGGACGTGGTCACGGTCGTGGTCCTGGCGGCCTCGGCGGCGCGAGTGGTGGACGCACCGCTGCACCTTCTCTACGATCCGGCGCGGCTCCGTTTCGCGGACGCTTTCGAGGGGGACTACCTGAACAGGGACGGCAGCGGCACGGTGTTCCTGGTCAACGGAGTCTCAAGGCCAGGCGACGTCGTGATCGGCATCGGCCGGGCCAATCGATCCCGAGGCGCCGGCGGATCGGGCACTCTGTGCCGCGTTCGATTCGAGGTGCTGGCTCACGGCGTCACCAGGATCTTCGTAGGAAACGCGATGGCCTGGGGGGACGACGGCGCCCTCATCGCCGTGTCCGGCGGCTCGGTCGACCTCTCCGTGCCCTGACCCCCCGGTCCCCGCCCGTGTTGACACGCCCCCCCGCCTCGATTACTTTCGCGGCCTTGCGGGGGATGCCATGGACGCGACTCCGGGCGCGCCGCCATCCGCGCGGGACCGCTTGCGTCGCGGACTGCGGCGGGGCCGACACACCTGCTGGGTGCTGTTCCGGGTCACGGTTCCGACTTTCGTCGTGATGGATCTGCTGGGACGGCTGGGAGCCATCGAGGCGATCGGACGCGTCTGCGCGCCGGTGATGTCGTTGTTCAGGCTGCCCGGCGAGGCGGCGATCGTGGTGTTGCTCGCGTTCCTGGTGAATGTCTATTCGGCCGCGGCCGCCCTCGGGAGCCTCGGGGCGACGGTGGGGCAGGTGATGACTCTTGGGCTGATGATCGGCATGGCGCACGCGCTGGTGGTCGAGACGATCGTGCTGAAGACGGCGGGGGCCCGGGCAGGCCGGCTGCTGCTCTACCGGCTGGCGATGTCGGTGCTGGTGGGATGGGCGGCGTCGCACCTGTTCATCGACGTCCCGCGATGAGGGGCGCCGCGCCGGCGGGAGTGGGCGCTTGAGACAGGTCATGACATGGCTCGGGGACGCGCCGGCGGGGGCGCAGTCGATCGGGCAGGCAGTCCTGGACGCGGCGCTTTCCGGCGCTTGGTTCAGCCTCAAGGTCGCCGCCGTGCTGCTGCCGGCGCTCGTCCTGTACGAACTCCTGGCGCCGTCCCGGGCCTTCGCGCGCTGGGGGCGCGTCATCGCGCCGTGGCTGTCGCGGCTCGGGATGTCTCCCGCGTGCACCGTGCCGCTGGCGGCCGGGCTCTTCCTGGGAATAATCTACGGCGCGGGAGTGATCATCCCGATCGCGGAGGAGAAGAAGATCGGGCCCGACGAGGTCCACAGTCTCGGACTGTTCCTGTGTACCTGCCACGCGGTGATCGAGGACACCTTCCTGTTCGCCTGGATCGGCGCCCGAAACCCTCTGGAGATCGCCGGGAGGATGCTCGTCCTGGCGGGCGTACGCTTGGCGCTGGCCGTGGCGGTGACCGGGGGCCGGCGCCTCTGGCTGGCCCCGGGCGGGGGCCCGCCGCGCGCGGGGATCCCTCCTCGCCCCGATCGCGCGTCTCTGTAACGCCCCCACCCCCGATCCCGCACCCCATGCGGGGTGTTCCCGGCCGGCGTGGGACAATCTCCCCGTTCTCTCTGGAATCCCCGCCTGCCGGTCCTTATATTCCCCACACCGCCCGGAACGTCCGGCGGGGGAGGGGCGGATGGCCGGCTCGGCGGGCCGTGAGTGGTCGAAAGAGATCGTGCCGGAGGAGCCCGTCCATCCGGCCAGGCGCCGGACCGATCTCATCGTCGGCGGCAGCGCAGCCATGGCGCGCGTGTTCGAGCTGATCGCGGTCGCCGCGCGCACCGAGATCCCGGTGCTCATCATGGGGGAGAGCGGCACCGGCAAGGAGCTGGTGGCGCGCGCCATCCACTACACCGGTCCGCGGGCGGCGCGGCCGTTCCTGACCATGAATTGCGGCGCGATCCCCGAGATGCTGATGGAGGATGAGCTGTTCGGCCACGTGCGCGGCGCCTATACCGGGGCGCACGGCGACAAGCGGGGCGTGTTCGAAGAGGCGGAGGGCGGCAGCCTGTTCCTCGACGAGATCGCCGACCTCTACCTCTCTTGCCAGGTGAAGCTGCTGCGCGTCCTGCAGGAGCGGGAGGTGCGGCGGATCGGCGAGACCAGGATCCGCAAGGTGGACGTCCGGATCATCGCGGCCACCAACAAGGATCTCAGGTCCGAGCTCGATGCCCGGCGCTTCCGCGAAGACCTGTACCACCGCATCCACGTCCTGCCGATCGCGCTGCCCCCCCTGCGGGAACGACGCGAGGACGTGCCGCTCCTGGTGGGGCAGTTCGTCAGCCAGTTCAACCACGAGCTGGGACGTTCAATCAAGGGGTTCTCGCCCGCGGCGATGGACAGGCTCAAGACGCATGCGTGGCCCGGCAACGTGCGCGAGCTGGAGAACCGCGTCAAGCAGGCCATGGTGATGGCCAAGGGGGACACGATCGAGGTCGAGTCCCTCGACATGTTCACCGGGCAGCCGCCGGGCGCCGGGTTCCCCTCCTTCCGCAAGGCGAAAGATGAGTTCGTGAGGAACTATCTGGTCGAGTGCCTGCGGGCCGCAGGCGGCAACGTCGCGGCGGCGGCGCGCCTGGCCGGCAAGGACCGGAAGGATCTCTACGATCTGATGCGGAAACACCACGTCGATCCGCGCGACTATAGGCGCTGAGACACGTGGGGTTTTCCCCGCGCATCCCTCGAAAACCCCACGGCCAGAATCGTTATAGAACCAACGCTTCCGGGGATTCCCCACACTCCGCCTGCCCAAATCCGTCATCCACCTGGACGACCCGTTTCGCGTCCTCCCTCAAGCCGCTGAAGACAAGGGACTAAGACCCCTCCCCGGACGCAGCCCGCGGGGCATGTGGTTCGCAGTGTGGGTACGCGGAGGCCTGTTCGATGGCGTCGATGAAGGGGAAACAGCCGCAGGCGAACGGCTCGCCGGAGAGCCCGGCGCACCCACGCATCGCCGAGCGCGTCCTGGCCTATTTCCGCGCCAACACCGGGGCGATGGATTCGGTCGAGGGGATCGCGCGGTTCTGGGTGCGCGAGGACCCCGCGGTCGTCGAGCACTGCCTCGCCGAGCTGCACGCCAGCGGTTTGCTGGAAAGGCGGCTCATCGGCGGCACCGCCTTCTATGCCTCCCGGAAGGACGGGCCCGCGCGGGGCGCCGCCGCGGCCCTCCCGGCGCTTCCGACCGGCGAGGCGAGAACCGGATCGCCGCCGGGGCGAATCCTGGTCGTGGACGACGACCCCTCGGTGCGCAAGCTCCTGGTCGCCGCCCTGACGGAAGCAGGTCACAGCGTCGCGGCGGCCGAGGACGGCGGCCGCGCCATCGACATCTTCCGGGCGGACCCGTGCGACCTGGTGCTCACCGACGTGATGATGCCGGGCGTCTCGGGGCTCGAGGTGCTGAAGACGATCAAGCGGCTGGACCCCGCCACCGAGGTGATCGTGATCACGGCGCACGCCAGCCTCGACACCGCGGTCGGAGCGCTGCGCGACGGCGCCTACGACCTGATCACCAAGCCGCTGCCGGAGATCGAGGCCCTCTACCGCGTCGTCGACCGCGCCCTCGAGAAGCGCCGCCTGACCGAAGACAACCGCCTGCTGGTGTCGAAACTTCAATCGCGCAACGTCGAGCTGACGGAGACGGTGGCCCGCCTGGCGGCCGTGAACGAGATCGGCAAGGCCACCACCGGTCTGCTCGACAGCGGCGATCTGTACGGCTCGCTGGTGCGGCTCGTGGCCCAGCACCTCAAGGCCCGCCGTGTCTCGGTGCTGGTGTCCGGTCCCGACTCGGAGACCATGACCCTGGTCGCCTCCGTGGGTATCCCGGAGGACGAGGGGCTGAAGCGCAGCGTGCGGGTGGGAGAGGGGATCTCTGGCCGGGTGGCCGCCTCGCAGTCGCCGCTCCTGGTGCAGGACATCGACAAGACCGATCTCCGCGCCCTGCGCACGGGCGGGAAGTACAGCACGTCCTCCTTCATGATCACGCCCCTGACCGTCTCCTACCCGATCCGCTACCAGCGCCGCCGTGTCGGCGTCATCAACGTCAGCGACAAGCACACGGGCGAGCCGTTCAACGAGCAGGACCTGGAGTTCCTCTCCACCCTGGCGTCGCAGATGGCGGCGGCGATCGAGAACGCCCGGCTGGTGAGAGAGATGGAGGACGGCTACCTGGGCGCGCTGGTCGGCCTGATCCAGGCCATGGAGGAGTCCCGGCCGGAGAGCCGCGGGCACTCGCAGCGCGTCGCCGGGCTGTCGGCGGCAGTTGCCCGCGAGCTGGCCATGCCGCAGGAGCGCGTCGATCTCCTGCTGCGCGCCGCGGCGCTGCACGAAGTCGGCCGGCTGTCGTCCCGTCCGGAGGAACAGCAGCGCGCGCAGGGCCGGCTGCGCGTGGGCGGGGACTGGTTCCCCGCCGCGGTCATGGCGACGGAGCGGATGCTGGCGCCGATCGCGTCGCTACGGATCGTCCGGGAGATCATCCTGCGCTCCGCCGACTGGTACGACACCGCGCCGGCCCCGCTCGGCGCCGATTCGCCGGGCGTCCCGATCGAGGCGCGCATCCTGGCCACCTGCGAGGAGTTCGTCACACTCACCGCGAGCGCGACTGATCCCGTCGTCACCGGCCGGGCGCTCGCCGCCATTCAGAAGCGGCGCGGCCGCAAGCACGACCCGGAGGTCGTCGCGGCGCTGGTGCGCGTGCTCCAGCGGGAGAAGCCGGATGACGGAGGCCGCGCATGAGCGCCCCCCTCCGCCTGGCCGCCGGCCCGGGCCGGAACGGCCGGTTGCTCGCGTCGGCCGTCATGGTGCTTCTGCTACCCGGTCTCGCCACACGGGCGCAGGCGGCGGTCAACCTGGTCGCCAGCAAGACCGTCGCCGACGACAACGGCGGCTCGCCGCGCCCGAGCGAGACCCTGACCTACACCCTGACCGTCACCGACACCGGAACGACGGCGGCGACAGGCGTGGTCGTTTCCGATCCGATCCCGGCCGGCACCACGTACCTGCCGGGGAGCCTCGCCTCGAGCGATCCGACCGACATCATCATCGAGGGCAACCCGCTGCAGGTCCAGACCGGCACCCTGGCGGCTTCCGGCGGCAGCGTGACGATCACCTTCAAGGTGCAGATCGGCGCCGGCGCGACCAACGGCCAGGTGATCAGCAACCAGGCGACCATCACGGCGGCCGGCCCGATCACCATCCTATCGGACGATCCGGGAACGGGCGCCGCGAACGACCCGACGAGCATCACCGTCGTGAACCCACTGAACATCACGCTGACCAAGACACGCAGCGTGGCGACCGCCGGCCCCGGCCAGCCGATCACCTACACCCTGTCCTACAGCAATGCCGGGAGCGTGAGCGCGACCAACGTGTCGCTGTCCGACTTCGTGCCGTCCAATACGACCTTCCAGAGCGCCACGGGCGGCGGCACGCTCGCCGGCAATCTGGTGACCTGGAACATCGGGACGATCGCGGCCGGAGGCTCCGGGTCGAGACAGTTCACGGTGACGGTCAACTCCGGCGTGGCGTCCGGAGTGATCATCAGCAACAGCGGCTCGATCTCCTTTCAGGACGACCTGGGTAACACGCAGAATCCGATGACGTCCAACACAGTCACGACGACGGTGTCGCAAGTCGCGGGCGTTCTGGTGGATCCGGATCAGTCGGGGAGCGTCCGTCCGGCCAACGGCACGACCATCACCTATACGTTCACCGTCACCAACACCGGCAACGGGACGGACCGCTTCAATCTCACGGACGTCAAGATCGCCACACCATGGACGGTGCAGGTGGAGCTGCTCAGCGCCGCGGGGGCCGTCCTGGCCACCGACACGTCGACGGCCAACGGCACCTGGGACGGCGCTGTCTCCGGCGACACCGATGGAGACGGCAGACCCGACACCGGCCTGATCGCCCCCGGCGCCACGGTCACCTACCAGGTCCGGGTCACCAAGACACAGGGCGGCGGCAACGGCAGCACCGACGTCACCCGGATCGTCGGGACCTCGGCCTTCAATCCCGCCGTTTCCGATTACGCCCAGTTCAGCACCCTGGTGACCACCAACGCCGCCAGCATGACGGTCACCAAGACGGACGCTCCCGACCCCGTCGTTGCCGGCGCCAACATCACCTACACGATCGCCACCCAGAACACAGGCACGGGAGGCCTGACCGGTGTGGTGCTGACCGACGCGATCCCCGCGAACACCACCTTCGTCTCGGCCAGCGCCGGCGGCACGCTGGCGGCGGGCACGGTGACCTGGAACATCGGGAACCTCGCGGCGGGTGCGACCTCCACCCAGACTCTCGTGGTGCAGGTGGGGGCCGGCGTGCCGAACGGTACCGTCATCACCAACTCCGCCTCGGCGGTGAGCAACGA
>DAISWT010000049.1:0-11787 GCA_036826235.1 Acidobacteriota bacterium
CACCGTCACCACCAGCACCGAGTGCTGCCCCTGGTCCGTCTGGAGCGGGATCGGGTCGCTCACGTCCTGCCCCCCCTGCATCGCCGCGCCCACTCCTTCGCGGATGACCGCTTCGACCGCGGAACGCGGGAACCCCGGCTGTCGGGCCTCGATCGAGTCGCCCTGCCGCGGCGTGTAACGCACCAGGAGCAGGTCCGATCCAAGCAGCCTCTCCATCAGGGCCCGATCGGGAACGGCCCGCCCCCCGCCCGGCGATCCCTTCGACAGGGCGGCGACGGCCTCCCCCAGACGGGCCATCTGCGTCTTGATCCCCTCGACCGCCGCGTTGAGCTGGCGCGCCATCGCCGTCGCGACCTGGAGCTGGACTTCCTGCTGGGAGGTGACCAGCGCCTCGCGGCTGTAGCTGATGAGTTTGTATGCGGAGACGCCCAGCGGCAGGAGACCCATGACGGCGAGGACCAGGAGGAACCAGTAGACGATCTTGCGGGTGGGGGGCCGGGCGGCGTCGCTCAGTTTCTGGCTGGGGTTGGGCGTCATCGTGGAGCCGGAGTCACCTGCCTCGTGGACGGTGGCCGGGCGCGCGGAAGGACAGAGAGCGCAGTGATTATAGGGACCGCCGGAGCGGAGAGTCAACCCGGGAAGGGCCCAAGCAGCCTTTGTGTTCGCGGAACCGCGCCGCCCTGCCTTCAGCGGTCGCGCGGCACCGCCATCATCCGCTCGAGGGCGCGCCGCGCCAGGGCGGCGTCTTCCGGATCGACGGTGATTTCAAAAACGTTCTCAAGGAGGGCGCGCCGGACCGTGTCCAGAGTGATCATTTTCATGTAGGGACAGTGCAGCCGGCAGCCGATGCAGCCGTCCGCCGGGATGAACTCGCGGTCCGGGAAGCGCTTCTTGAGCTGGTGGATGAGGGCCCACTCGGTGGCGATGATGAAAGTACGCGCCTCGGGGTGGCGCTGCACCGCCTGCACCATCCCGGAGGTGGAGCAGACCTCGTCGGCCATTCGCAGGACGTCTTCGCGACACTCCGGGTGCGCGATGACGACGGCGCCCGCGTGCCCCGATTTCGCCGTCTCGACGCTGGCGTCGCGCAGGACGTCATGCGTCGGGCAGGCCCCGTCGTAGACGACGATGTCCTTCTCCGGCACCTGGCGCGCGACCCAGCGACCCAGGTTGCGGTCCGGCGTGAACAGGATCCTGTCCGTCGGGAGGCTGCGGATGACCGAGACGGCGTTCGCCGATGTGCAGCAGATGTCCGACAGCGCCTTCACCTCGGCGCTGCTGTTGATGTAGGTGACGACGAGATACCCGGGGTAGCGCTCCTTCCACTTGAGCAGCGACTCGGGCGTGATCGAGTCGGCCAGGGCGCAGCCGGCCGACAGATTCGGAAGGAGGACGGTCTTCCCGGGGTTGAGGATCTTGGCCGATTCGGCCATGAAGTGAACGCCGCAGAAGACGATGACGTTCGCGCCGGTTTTTTGGGCCTCGAGAGAGAGCCCCAGGGAATCGCCCACGAAGTCGGCGGCCTCCTGAACTTCCGGCAGCTGGTAGTTGTGCGCCAGCAGGACGGCATTCCGGGCGGCCGCCAGGGCCCGGATCTGTCCGATCCGACGGGTCGCCTCCTTCGGGTCGGCGACCCGCCAGAGCTCCGGGACCGATTCCGCCGCGATCGTGACAATCTCCTCGACGCTCCCGACGCCGCTCATGTCACTCTCCCCGGTCGGCGCCCCGGTCGAACACGCGCGCCCCGCGATCGGGCCTGATGGCGCGGGTCCCCGCCGGGAACACCCTCCAGAACTCCTTCTTGATCAGGCTGGTGATCGTCGCGCTCTTCGAAAAGCCGTGGTAGCGCGCGACCGTCTCGAGCATGTCCAGCTCCTGGTCCGTCGCGGTGAACGTGCGGATTTTCTTGTACACGGGCATGCGGTACTCCTGCGTCAGGATCCTCTTATATAACTTATATATTTTACGAATAACATCATACGTCACAGGCCCTCCGCTGTCAAGACGCTCGGGTCGGTGTGGCGCTTTCTGCTGGACGGACCTTATCAGGTCCCGGTGGGGAGCTGGGCGAGGGGCTCGGCGTCGTCATGGGAGGCCTGGCCTTCGCCCGGGTCGTCCGTCGCCCGCGGGACGGGTGGGGCGGCCGGCGCGGGGGCCCCCACTTCGTCGGCGCCGGCCGTCGAATGGAGGACCCGGACGAAGGCCTCGACGCAGTCGGGGCAGAACTGCCGCCCCGACATCTTCTGCATCTCCTGGATGGCGAACTCCAGCGGCAGGCCGACGCGATAGGGACGCGTCGAGGTCATCGCATCGAAGGCGTCGGCCAGGCAGACGATGCGCGCCGACAGGGGGATCTCGGTCCCCTTCAGGCGTCCCGGGTAGCCGGTGCCGTCGTACATCTCGTGATGGTGCTTGATGCCCTCCACGTGCTTGGCGAAGGTCGCGACGGGCGCCAGGATCTGGGCGCCGACGACGGGGTGGGTCTTGATCGCCTCGCGCTCTTCCGGCGTCAGGTTCGCCGGCTTGTTCAGGATCTTGTCCAGCATGCCGATCTTGCCGATGTCGTGCAGCAGCGCGACCTGCCCGACGATTTCCACCTCCTCCCGGGGCATTCCCAGGGAGCGCGCGATGAGGCGCGCGAACTTGGCGACGCGCTGCGAGTGGCCCGCCGTGTAGCGGTCCTTCGCCTCCAGGGCGATGGCCAGCGATTCGACCGTCTGGATGTACGAACCCTCCAGGTCGTGGCGCGCCTGCTCGAGATTGCCCAGCGCCGACGTCAGCTGCTGGTTGCGCACCTGCAGGTCGGACAGCAGCTTCTCGTTCAGGAGCTTCATCTCCCGCTGGCGCAGCAGGGTGGTGATCGTGAACTTGACGTCCTCGGGGTCCCACGGCGTGGGGATGTACTTGTCGAGACCGGCGTTGTTGATGGCGTAGATCGCCTCGTCCAGGCTGGGTTTGCCGGAGAGCAGAATCTTGCCGACGCCGGCGAACTGGGCATTGACGATCTCCAGGAAGCGGCCGCCCGGTATGCCGGGCATACCCTGCATGGCGATCACCAGCTCGATCGTCCTGTGCTGCTCGCGCAGAGAGTACAGGATGCCGAGGCCCTCCTCGGCCGATCGCGCGACCAGGACCTCCATGCCGGGCGGGCAGATGGCGGCGATGCGCTCCTTGAGCTGCAGGCGCGAGGCCTCGTCGTGATCCACCAGAAGCATCGCCGGACGGCTCACGCGGACCTCCCGAAGGAGCCCGCGAGGCGGACGGCTGCGCTCCGAGCTGCGAGAGATTCAGGCATCATTCCAGGTGAATATGGGTCGGCCCGAGGCCGGGAACAAGAGCCGCTCCCCGCTTGCGAAATCGTGCTTGGCGGCGCGCGCCACGGGGTGCTCTCACGCCCTGCGCGCCGCGTCGAAGCGTTGACGCTCTTCGAAACGCTGGGCTATACTCCGCCCGCATGTACCATCTTTACGGGGCCCTTCTGTGTCTCGCCTGGGCCGCCGTTCTTCCTTACCAAATGGTCATGGCGTTCCTAAAACGGACGGCCCCGCCGCCCTTCCGTGAGAGACTCGGGTTCCTGCCCGCGGGCGCCCCTTCCGGCGGCTTCTGGATCCATGCCGTGTCGGTGGGCGAGGTGCGCCTCGCCCTGTCGCTGCTGCCGCTCCTGCGGGAGCGCTTCGCCGGCGCCCCGGTGCACTTCACGACGGGCACGGCGACCGGGCGCGCTCTGGCCGCCGCCGGGGGCGGCGCGCCGCCCGAGTCGATCTCGGTCCTGCCGTTCGATCTGCCGTTCACGATGGGTCGGCTTCTCGATCGCCTGCGGCCGCGCGCCCTCCTGATCGTCGAAACGGAGATCTGGCCGAACCTCTTGAGGTCGTGCGCCCGCCGCGGCGTGCCGGTCTTCGTGGTGAACGGGCGGATCTCCGCCCGCACGTACCCGCGCTACCGCGCCCTGGGCTCCTTCCTGCGCCGAGCGCTCCAGGGAGTGCGCCTGTTCGGCATGCAGTCGGGCGAGGACGCGGACCGGATCAAGAGCCTCGGTGCCCCCGCGGAGAAGGTGCGGGTCACGGGTAACCTCAAATTCGATCTGCCTCCGCCCCGCGCCGATCGCGATGGTCTGCGCCACAAGCTCGGCCTCCCGGACTCCGCGACGCTGTTCGTTGCCGGCAGCACCGCCGCCGGCGAGGAACAGCCGGTCCTCCGGGCGTTCCGCGCCGTGCGCGAGGCCGACACCTCGGCCCGGCTCGTCCTGGCGCCCCGTCACCCGGAGAACTTCGCCACCGGAGAGGACGCGGCCCGCGCCGCCGGTCACCGGGTGGCGCTGTGGAGCCGTGTCGCGTCGACGAGCGGGCGGGCGGCGGCGCCCTGGGATGTTCTGCTGCTCGACGTCCTCGGCGTGCTGCCGGAGGTGTACGCCGCATCCGATCTCGTCTTCGTGGGCGGCAGCCTGGTGCCGCGCGGCGGCCACAACGTGCTCGAGCCGGCCGCCCTCGGGAAGCCGGTCCTGTTCGGTCCCCACATGGACAATTTCCGGGCGGCGGCCGAGGCCCTCACCAGCGCCGGCGCCGGCTTCGTGGCGCGCGACGGTCAGGCTCTCGGAGACCTGGCGGTGCGGCTCCTGGCCGACCGGGCCGGCTACCGGGTCGCCTCGGCCATGGCGCTGCGGGTCGTCGAGACGAACCGCGGCGCGCTTGAGAGGACCCTGGCGATGCTCGAAGAAGACCTGACGCCCGCCGGGATGCCGGGTCGCCAGGCCGCGCGCACGTGATCGGTCAGGAGATCTTCGACACCCCCGCCGCCGGGCCGTTTCTGGCCCTGCCCGCGATCGCCTACCGCGCCGCGGTCGGCCTGCGCAACGCCCTGTACGACTCGGGCCGCCTGCGCGCGCACCGCCTGCCGTGCCGCGTGATCAGCATCGGCAACCTGACGGTCGGCGGCACCGGCAAGTCGCCGCTGACCTCCTGGGTGGCCTCGTTGCTGCGCGAGTCGGGCTATCGTGTCGGCGTGGTGAGCCGCGGGTATGGCAGGACGGGCACGCGCTCCGTCCTTCTGGTATCGGACGGGAAGACGATCCTCGCGGAACCTCGCCACGCCGGGGACGAGCCGTACCTGATCGCGCGCGACAATCCGGCCGTGCCTGTGGCCGTCGGCGCCGACCGGGTGGAGGCGGCGCGGCTGCTCCTGCGGGCCGCCGCCCCGGAGGTGATCGTCCTCGACGACGGCTTCCAGCACCGCCGCGTCGCGCGCGACATCGACCTCCTGCTCGTGGACGGGCGCGACCCGTGGGGCAATGGTAGAATGCTGCCGCGCGGCCCGCTCCGCGAGCCGATCGCGTCGGTGGCGCGCGCCAACGCCTGCATCCTGACGCGATCGGAAGGACAGAGCCCGGCGAGCGCGCTCGCGGCCCTGGAGCGCTACAACCCGGGGGCTGCGCTGTTTCATTGCCGCCTGGTGCCGCGCGCGTTCGTAGGGCCGGACGGCGAATCGATCGGTCCGGCTTCGCTGAAGGGATTCGCGGCCTATGCCTTCTCGGGCATCGCCCGCCCCGAGCGCTTCGAAGACGATCTGCGGTCCCTCGGTATCCGCCTGGCGGGCTCGCGACGATTCTCCGACCATCACCGCTACCACGGCGGCGATCTGGAGCAGGTGGCGCGCGAGGCGCGCCTGCGCGGCGCGGACGTCCTGGTGACGACGGAGAAGGACCTGGTGCGCTTGGTCGAGACACCCGAGGGCTCTCCGCCCCTGTATGCCCTGGCGATCCAGGTGATCTTTCACGGGGGCCCGGGTCTGCAGCCGTGGCTGCTCGGCCGGATGGCGTCGCTCTGCCCGGCCGGAGGGCGGTGAAATGCGGCGCTCCCGCCGCCGCAGCCGGTTCCCGCTGTTGCGCCGGATCCGCCACCTGGAGCGGTTGCGGGCGCCCAGGCACTCTCTGGCCTACCTCGCCTGCCGCGCCGCGCTGTCCGGCCTGTCGCTCCTGCCCCGGCCGATCGGCCGGGGCGCCGGCCGTGCCTGCGGGCTGTTGTTCTACGTCCTGTCGGCCCGGCACCGACGCATCGCCCTCGACAATCTGCGGCTGGCCTTCGGAGACGGTCTTCCCCGGCGCGAGCGCGCCCGCCTGGCGCGCGCCTCGTTTGCGCACGCCGGGATGATCATGGCGGACGCGGCCTATTTCGCCCGCTCGGCTCGCCAGCCGATCGAGCGCGTCGCGGTCTACGAAGGGAAGGAGCACCTGCTGCAGGCCGCGGCCGGGCGCCGCGGCGTGCTGGTCTTCTCCGGCCACTTCGGGCACTGGGAACTGGTGGCGCTCCTCCAGGCCCGCATCGGTGTGCCGTTCTCGATGGTGGTCCGCCCGCTCGAGAACGGGCGTCTGGATGCATACCTCGGCCGCCTGCGGCGCGTCACCGGGAACGAGCTGATCTCCAAGTATCACGCCGCGCGCGGCGTGCTCAAGGCGCTTCACGCCGGCCGGGCGGTGGCGCTTCTGATCGACCAGAACGTCCGCGGCGACGGCGGGCTGTTCGTCGACTTCTTCGGCGTTCCCGCCTCCACCACGCCGGCGCTCGCCACCTTCGCTCTGAAGAGCGGCGCGCCGATCGTGCCGGTGTTCTCCTCATTCCTGGCGGATGGCCGGATCCTGATCCGGTACGGACCACCCGTGCAGGTGTCGAGGCGCGGGGTCCTCTCCGACGACATCCGCGCCGTCACGCAGGCCTGCACGCACATCCTGGAGGAGGAGATCCGGCGGCGCCCCGAGTGCTGGCTGTGGATGCACAACCGCTGGCGCACCCGCCCGGCGATCGCCCCGGTCCGCCGGGCCGCGCAGCGCGACGGTGCCGCCGCGGAGGCGGGGTCGCTCCCATGAGGCGCGGGGCGATTTTCATGGACCGCGACGGCACCATCAGCGAGGAGGTGGGGTACGTCAACCACGTGTCCCGCTGGCGGCTCCTGCCGCGCAGCCTCGAGGCGATCCGGCTGGTCAACCAAGCCGGTCTCCTGGCCATCGTCGCGACCAACCAGTCGGGCGTAGCGCGCGGCTACTTCAGCCAGGACCTGGTCGAGGCGGTGCACGGCAGGCTGCGGGACCTGGCCGAGGGATCCGGCGCCCGGCTGGACGCCATCTACTACTGCCCGCATCACCCGAGCGAAGGGGCGGCCCCGTGGCGGTCGGTCTGCGATTGCCGCAAGCCGAAGCCGGGGATGATTCTGCGGGCTGCACGCGAGCACCCTATCGACCTCCCCGCCTCGTTCGTGATCGGCGACAGCGTGGTGGACATCGAGGCGGGGGCCGCCGCGGGCGTCCCGGGAGTGCTCGTCCTCACCGGGTACGGCCGCGGCCTGGTGGAGCACCAGAAGGACCGCTTCCGCACTCCGCCGGTCCACACGGCGGAGGACCTGCTGGAGGCGGTGCGCTGGATCCTGAACAGGAGGGGGGCATGACGGCGCCGGACGGGACGCGCGATTCTCTTCTGCGGGCGATTGATCGGATGGCGGGACTAAGCGTCCTGGTGGTCGCCGACCTGGTGCTCGACGAGTTCGAGTACGGGGAGATCGACCGAATCTCCAGAGAGGCGCCCGTCCTGATCCTGAGCCATCGCCGCACCGATCGGCTGCCGGGCGGCGGGGCCAACGCCGCGCACAATATCGCCGCGCTCGACGGCCGTCCGATCGTGGTGGGCCGCATCGGCCGCGACGAGGCGGGTGAACATCTCGTGGGACTCCTGCGCGACCGCGGTGCCGACACCAGCCGCGTCTGGGTCGATGCCGGCTACCGCACGCCGGTCAAGCGGCGCGTCCTGGCCGGCAGCCAGCACTCGGTGAAGCAGCAGATCGTCCGCGTGGATCGCGGCGGCGGGCAGCCCGTCGACGCCGACGGATCGCCGCTCCTGGAAAGCGTGCGCGACGCGGCGCGCGAAGCGCGCGGGACGCTGATCTCCGATTACTCCCTGGGCCTGTTGCACGCGGGGACGATCGCCCCGGTCGTCGATGCACTGCGTGCCGCGGACCGGCCCCTGTTCGTCGACTCGCGCGCCCAGCTGCGCCTGTTCCGCGGGCTGGCCGCCGCGACGCCGAACCTGCAGGAGGCCGAGGCGGCCCTCGGCGAACGGGTCGGCGAGGACCTGACCCGCCTGGGGCGAGCCGGGGACCTCCTGCGCGAGGCGATCGACGCGGAGGCGATCGTCGTCACGCGCGGCAGTCTGGGGATGTCGGTGTTCTCGCGAGGCTTCCAGCCGGCGCACCTGGAGGTCTATGGAACGGATGAGGTGGCGGACGTCACCGGGGCCGGCGATACGGTGATCGCCGCCCTCGCCCTCGCGATGCTCTCGGGCTGCACCCCGGTCGAGGCCGCCCGGCTGGCCAATTACGCGGGCGGGATCGTGGTCATGAAGCGCGGCACGGCGACCGTCAGCCGCGAGGAGCTGCGGCGGGCCGTGCGCGTCGACCCGGCCCTCGACGCGTCTGCCCGGCGCGCGTGAGGCCCCGGCGCTCCAGCGGCGGGCGCGTCGTGGACTCTGCCCGCCTGCTGCGTGACATCGACCGGCTGCGTCGCCGGCGGCCCCGCGCCCGTGTCGTCCTGGCCAACGGTCTGTTCGATCTCCTGCACGTCGGTCACGTGCGCTATCTTCGGGCCGCCAGCCGACTGGGCGAGGTTCTGGTCGTCGCGGTGAACGACGACCGCTCGGCAGCCGCACTGCGCGGCCCGGGGAGACCGATCGCGCGGGCTCGGGACCGGGCCCGCCTCGTCGCCGCCCTGGAAGGCGTGGATTACGTCGTCCTGTTCGGGTCGCGCACGGTCGCCGGGCTCCTGCGGCGGCTGCGACCGGACGTGCAGTGCAAGGGAACCGATTACACCGAGGAGAGCGTTCCGGAGCGGCAGGTCGTCCTGTCGTATGGCGGTCGCGTCCGGATCGCCGGCGATCCCAAGCGGCACGCCTCCACCGATCTGATTGACAGGATCCGGCGGCGTCCCGGGGCCGGCGGGTGAGGCGTCCTTCGGGCTACTTCTTGTCCTCGTCCGGTTCCCCGGCGGCTTCCCCTCCGCCGGCTGCGGCCGCCTCGGCGGCTTCCTTCTCGCGGGCCTTTTCCTTGCGCTCCCGGCGGGCCTTCTTGTCCTCTTTATGCTTCTTGAACACCGGCTCGGAGCCGACCAGCTCGACGATCGCCATGTCGGCGCCGTCGCCCGGACGCGGGCCGAGCTTCAGGGCGCGCGTGTAGCCTCCCGGGCGCGAGGCGAAGCGCGGTCCCAGGGTGTCGAACAGCTTCTTCACGACGACCCGGTCGCCGATCTGTCGCACAACCTGCCGCCGCGCGTGCAGGTCGTCGCGCCGCGCCAGGGTGATCAGCTTCTCGGCGAAAGGCCGCAGCTCACGGGCCTTGGGCAGCGTCGTCGTCAGACGCTCGTGCCGGAACAGATCGGTGGCCAGATTGCGGAGCAGCGCCCGGCGGTGCTCCTTGGTGCGCCCGAGTTTTCGGTAGCCGACGTTGTGTCGCATCGAAGCCTTACTCCTCCTTGGGCTTCAGGAGGTGGTCGATCTTCATTCCCAGCGACAGACCCATCTCGGCCAGGAGCTCCTTGATCTCGTTGAGGGACTTGCGGCCGAAATTCTTCGTCTTGAGCATCTCGGCCTCGGTGCGCTGGACGAGGTCCGCGATCGTCTTGATGTCGGCGTTCTTCAGACAGTTGTACGACCGCACCGACAGCTCCAGCTCCTCGATCGAGCGCATCAGGTTCTCGCGCATCCGGTCCTTCTCGCGATCGACCTCTTCCTCGTCCATCTCGGGTGTTTCTTCGAAGTTGATGAAGATGGACAGGTGATCCTTCAGGAGCTTGCTCGCCAGGGCGACCGCGTTCTGCGGCTGCACCGCGCCGTTGGTCCAGACCTCGACCGTTAGCTTGTCATAATCGGTGGTCTGGCCCAGCCGCGCGTCCTCCACCGTGTAATTGACCTTTTTCACCGGGGAGTGGAGCGAGTCGATCGGGATGAACCCGATGGACAGGTCGGTGTCGAAGTTGCGGTCGGCCGGCACGTAGCCCCGGCCCGGCTTGACCCGCATCTCCAGGCTCAGGCGACCCTCCTCGCTGAGGGTGGCGATGTGCACCTCCGGATCGAGGATCTCGACGTTCGGATTGGTCTCGATGTTGCCGGCCTTGATTTCGCCGGCTCCCTCGGCCCGCAGGTAGATGGTCTCGGCGTGGTTCACGTTCAGCTTCAGCGGGATCTGCTTGAGGTTGAGAATCAGATCGATCGTGTCCTCCACCACGCCCGGGATCGAGGTGAACTCGTGCAGCACCCCTTCGATCTTCACCGCGGTGATCGCGGCCCCCTCGATCGAGGACAGCAGGGCCCGCCGCATGGCATTGCCGATCGTGGTCCCGAAACCCCGCTCGAAGGGTTGGGCGTAGAACCTCCCGTAGGTCGGGGTCAGGGACTCCAGATCGCACTCAAGCCGCTTGGGCCTTTGAAATCCTTTCCACAGCATCGGGTCCTTCCTCCAGACGACCGCCCGCGGGCGATCCGGTTCGTTTACTTGCTATAGAGCTCGACGATCAGCTGTTCCTGGATCGGCATCGTGATGTCCTCGCGCCGGGGCAGCGACGCCACGGTGCCCTTGATCTGCCCGGCGTCCACCGCCAGCCACTGCGGGAAGCCGCGCGCCCGCGCCTGCTCGAACGAGGCGAGCACGGCATCGTGCTTCTCCAGCTTCGGGCGCAGCGTGATCACCTGGCCCGGCCGCACCAGGTAGGACGGCACGTCCACCCTGCGCCCACCCACGCGCACGTGCCCGTGCGCGACGAGCTGGCGGGCCTGGGCCCGCGACGAGGCGAAGCCGAGGCGATAGACGACGTTATCCAGGCGCCGCTCCAGGTTGACAAGGAGGAGCTCGCCGGTCACGCCCTTCTTGCGGCTCGCCTCCTGGAAGGCCCGCCGGAACTGCTTCTCGAGGACGCGGTACAGCCTCTTGACTTTCTGTTTCTCACGCAGCTGCACGCCGTACCCCTGCAGCTTGACGCGCCTCTTGCCGTGCTGACCGGGCGCGAAATTGCGCCGCTCGATGGCGCACTTCTCCGTGTAGCAGCGGGTCCCTTTCAGGAAGAGCTTGAGCCCCTCGCGGCGGCACAGCCGACAGACCGAACCACGTGTCTTGGCCATTCCCTTGCTCTCCTCTCAGACGCGCCGGCGCTTCGGGGGGCGGCAGCCGTTGTGGGGGATCGGCGTGACGTCCTTGATCGCCTTGACCTCGAGGCCGATCGCCTGCATCGCGCGGATGGAGGACTCACGGCCCGCGCCCGGGCCCTTGACGCGCACCTCGACCTGCCGCACGCCGTGCTCCTTGGCGGCGTTCCCCGCCGCCTGCGCCGCCAGCTGGGCGGCGAATGGCGTGCCCTTGCGGGAGCCCTTGAAGCCGATGCACCCCGCCGACGACCAGGACAGCACGTTGCCCGCCTGATCCGTGATGCTGATCACCGTGTTGTTGAAACTCGCGTGCACGTTGGCGATGGCGAACGGGACGTTCTTCTTCTCCTTCTTCTTGCCCGGCGCACGGCGGGCGGCCGGGGCCCCTTCCGCGGCGGCGGCCGGCGCCTCCTTGGCGGCGGCCTCCTTCGCGGGGGGAGCCGCCCCTTCCTTCGAGTCGGTCTTCTTGGCCGCCTTCGGCGGCCTCTCGGCTTTGGGGGCGCCCTCTTTCGCGGCGCCTTCCTTCGGTTCCTTCGGCTCAGCCATGGATCTGCTTCACCCTCATCCCTTCTTGCCGACCGGGGCCTTCTTCTTGCCGGCGACGGTCTTGCGCGGT
>DAISWT010000050.1:0-469 GCA_036826235.1 Acidobacteriota bacterium
CGCCGCGTTCCGATCGTTCGGCGGGCCTGGCGCGCAGCCGCCTTCCCAGACGCGCCTTGGCCGACAGGAGGTCGAGGCGGCCGACGCCCGTGTCGAGGCCGCGCAGCTCCGGGAGGCGTCCCCGCAGCAGGTCGCTGTACTCCTGCAGGAGGCGCTGGACCTCCGCCGCCTCGCGGTCACGCAGGGTCACGATCTCATTGTTCAGGTCGACCGTTTCGATCGGCTCGATGTACACCGTGGCGCCGCTCCCCGAGACGCCATGGACGATCCCCGGGAGAGCCGACTGCGATTCGGCGCGGATCGGAATGACGTGGCGGTCGCTCCGGATCGAGATGAAGGTGTCCTGCAGGGCGCGCGCCACCTCCGCGCGGCCGACGATGGCGACGAGCGCCGCGTCGAGGCGCTCGTTCCGCCTGCGGATCTCCAGGCGCACCGCGCGCAGCTCGTCGCTGGCACCGTCCTCCAGCTC
>DAISWT010000050.1:570-11769 GCA_036826235.1 Acidobacteriota bacterium
TCTCCGCCAGCGCGGTCTTGAGCGTGCGGCCCGCCTTCATCAGAGCGACCAGGTCGAAGACCTCGAGCGGCGCCAGCACCGCCCCTTCGATCTCGAGACGCGCCAGAAGGGGTGACGCATCGGGGACGACGCCGAAGGGTAGCAGTCCGTGCCGCTCGATGCGGCGGGCCATCTCGGCTACGAGCCGGTTCTCGCGGTCGACCGCCTCGGCGTCGTAGGCGGGCACGACCCGAAGCGCCAGCGCCGCCCCCGGG
This sequence comes from Acidobacteriota bacterium, assembly GCA_036826235.1. Taxonomy (GTDB): domain Bacteria; phylum Acidobacteriota; class Polarisedimenticolia; order Gp22-AA2; family Gp22-AA2; genus Gp22-AA3. The sequence goes on from DAISWT010000050.1 coordinate 825, forward strand.
GGGGTCACGGTCTCACCCGCGAGCAGCTTCAGGACCTCGTGAAACTCCAGAGCCGTGATGACGTTCTCAACCACTCCTGTCACCAGATTTTGTATTTTCTTCTTGACAGGGCCCTATATCTTGGGTAGAGTCTGGACTACACGGGTTGGCGTAACCAGGGGAAATCGCTCGGCAAGTGGGAGAGATTGTGAGATTCCCGGAACTGCCCGCCTTCCAGAAGTTGACCACGTACTGGAGCACAACCCACGAACTTCCCCACACCCTCGCTGGGGGCGTGAGCTCCCAGTTCTGCGTTCGTCAACCTCGGTAGCTGAGGCACGGGCAGTTCCGGGATATGCGATGGGCCTGCCTGAGAGGCTCCTTCGTGGACCCAAGCCCCGCTGCGAAGTATAATCCCCGCCTTCATGACCTTTATCGTAGAGCGAAATCTACCACACAAGTGTCGCCCGGGAAGCAGGGAAGTGGTCGTTGCGGCGTGTCTGCTCGGGCAGCTCTTGAGTGTCCAGGGGGATCCTGTGGCCGGCACGCGGGATGCCGCCCCGTCCGCGACGCCCGCTCCGGGAGAACTGGTGCCGCCGCCGGTCCACTCTCCCGAGATTCTCGCCTCACCCATGCCTTCGACCCCCGCGGCGGGCAAGGGCCGCCTGGCTTGGGTGATCTCCGGGAACCGGCGCTGGTGCACGTATCCCGACGACCGTCTCATCAAGCCCGTCGGAAGACCGGGGCAGACGGAAGAGCAGAATGAGATCTTCACGTTCGGGTACAGGTTCTCAATTTCCGCGGTCAAGAGGGGGAACGCCACTATCCCGTTGATGCTGTTCGAATCACCCCTCTACCGAACCGCCGAGTGGCGCCTGGCGTCCAAGGTCGGCCCGACCAAGACGACGGGACATGTGGGTCCCTCCATCGGCCTGCCAGGTGAGCGATCGTCGAGGACCAAATCAATCCCCAAGACGCCCGATGCCCTGGTGCCCTACTGGGACGAGGTTTACCGGTGCGTCACGTTCCCGACGCGCATGGATTTTGATCTCGATCCCGGAACGTACGATGTGTATGTCGCCTTCGATCTCCTGAACAGGGAGGGGGGCTGGGTGCACCGCATGAGTGGCTTTCTGACCGATGTTCCCGTCGAGGCCGCCCGCCGCACCCGCCTGGACGGCACCATCAACTACGGCGCCGGCGTCCAACGGCAGGTGGAGCTCGAAAGCTCGACGCTGGAGCCCGAGGCCAACCCTCCGGATGGCGCCGGCCCTTGACGGGCCGTCGCCTGGCCCTGACCGTCTGTCCCGTTCTCGCGCTTCTGCTCTATCTCCCGACGCTGGGTTGCGACTTCGTCTTCGACGACCGCGGTGTCATCGGCGCCAACCCCCTCATGCAGGACATCCGGGACCTGCCGCGCGTCCTGGTGACTCCCTACTGGAACGCGCCACGCCACGAGCGCACCCTGTATCGACCGGTGACCAGCTTGTCGTTCGCCCTCGACCGGGCCATCTCCGGCATGAAACCCTCCTGGTTCCACGGTGTCAACCTGCTGCTGCACGTTCTCGCGACCCTGCTCGTGACCCGGCTGGCGATCCAGGTCCTGCCGGGCAACGAGACGGGGGCCGCGATCGCGGGAGCCCTGTTTGCCGCGCACCCGGTGCATGTGGAGGCGGTGGCCGGCATCGTGGGGCGATCGGAGGTCCTCGCCGCCATCGGCGTGCTCGGCGCGATTCTCGGCCATCGCCGCGCCCTCGGGGCGCCCGCCGGGCGCTCCGGGCGATGGATCCTTGGGGCCTGGATCGCTTGCCTGATGGGGATGCTCGCCAAGGAATCGGCGCTGACCGGTCCCGCTCTCTGCCTGCTCTCCGAAGCGGCGGCGCCCCTCTCGGCTGCCACCCGCAACCGCCGCACCGCGCTGTACGCCGGGTACGCCGCCGCCGCGGTCCTGTACCTCACGGCCAGGTCCGCGGTACTCGGCACATTCGGAATCGGCCGGCCGATTCCGTTCGTGGACAATCCGGCCGCCTCGGCGGGGCCGTTCGACGGCCGCCTGACCGGGGTCGGGACCCTGGCCCGATACGCCGGCCTGCTTCTGTGGCCGGCGCGACTTTCGGCCGATTACTCCTACAACCAGATTCCGGTCATCCATTCCCCGCTCGAACCACTGGCCATCGGCGGTCTCCTGCTGCTCGCCGGGATCGTCACAGGCGGAGTCTGGCTTCGGCGGCGCGCCCCTGCGTGCGGCTTCGCCCTCCTCTTCATGGCCGCAAGCGCCGGCCTCACGACCAATGTTGTGCTGTTCATCGGCACCCTGATGGCGGAGAGACTCATGTACCTGCCGAGCGCCGGGCTCTGTCTCATCGCCGGCTGGGCGGCGGCCCGGCCGGCGCGGCCCACCGGCCGGAAGGTGTCGCTGGCCATCGCGTCGCTGGTCGTCCTTCTTCTGTGTGGGCGAACGTGGGCGCGCCTCCCCGACTGGAAGGACGACTTATCGCTGTACAGCAGCGCCGCGCGCGTCTCTCCGAGGAGCGCGCGCATCCGCTACAACCTCGGCAACGCCTATCTGAAGAGCGGACGCTATGGGCAAGCGGAGGATCAATACCGCGCGGCGCTCTCGATCTACCCGGAGTTCCGCGACGCCCGCGTCAACCTGGCGATGGCTCTCATCCAGGAACGCCGACCGCAGGAAGGTCTCGATCTGCTCCAGATCGCGGCTCGGGAATCGCCGTCGGACGCGGACATCGCCGTGAACCTGGGAACCGCGCACAAGGCCCTGGGCGACTTCGCGAGCGCCGAAGCGGAGTTCCGCCGGGCCCTGCAACTCGACCCGCGCTCGGCGCGGGCGTGGAACAATCTCGGATCCATCGAGCTGCCGCGCGGTCATCTGGAGGCCGCCATCGAGGATCTGACGCAGGCCGTGCGTCTGGATCCCGGGCTGGCCATCTATCGCGTCAACCTGGCGGACGCGCTCAACGCCGCCTCGCGCAGACCCGAGGCGGCGGGACAGTTCGAAGCCGCCTATCGTCTCGATCCGGATCTGCCCGAGGCACACAGAGGTCTGGGGGAGGTGGCCCTGGAGCGCGGCGATCGTGCGGTCGCCGAGCGCGAGTTCCGCATCGCCGCCACGGCCCTCGAGCCTTCGGCGCGGGCGGCGAACTTCCTCGGATACGTGCTGTCCCTCAGGGGACAGTTCGCCGAGGCGGCCGAGCAGTATGAGAGGGCGATCGCCATCGACCCGAGCCTGGCCGACGCTCATCGAAGCGCCGGCCTGCTGTACGCACAGAAGCTGGGCGACCGCAGCCGCGCCCTCGACCACTTCAAGGCATCGCTGCGTCTCGACCCGGGGCAGACCGAGGCCACCGAGCTGCGCCGGTTGATTGCGGCGCTGGAGACGAAGGACGGAACCTAGAAGCCCGTCCGACTGCTAGTGGCCGGAGGTCCTGGCGTTCGTGCTGGTCTTTCCGGGAGGGACGGAAGGGCTCTTGGCGGTGGCGAGCTCCTCCAGGATCGCTTTCTTGAACCCCTCGAAGCTCCGATCGTGGATCCGCTTGCCATTGACGAACAGCGTCGGGGTCCCGAGGACCCCGGCGGTCGCGCCGTCCGTCATGTCCTTCTGGACCTGCGTCTCGAGGGCACCCGACTGCATGGCCTTTTCGAACTCCGTCATGTTCAGGCCGACCTCTCTCGCCCACCTCGTGATGTTCTCTTCGGTGATGAGATTGAAGTTCTGGAACATCTTGTCGTGCAGCTGCCAGAACTTGCCCTGCGCGTGCGCCGCCATCGAGGCGACCGCCGCCTGGCGGGCGTACTGGTGGATGTTCAGCGGGTACTGCTTGAAGACCAGCCTGACTTCCTTCGGAAACGCCTTCAGCACCTGGTCGAGGACGACCTGCAGCTCGTGGCAGAACGGGCATTGAAAATCGGAGAACTCGACAATCTCCACTTTCGCGTCCTTCGGGCCGCGGACCGGGTTGTGGCTGACGTCGATCGTGTGGGTCACTCCTGTATCGTCGGGCAGCTTGGCCTCGACGAACTCGTCGGTCTTGGCCTTCAGGATCCTCGCCACCTCGACCTCCGGCTTCCCCTCGCGCACGGCGTCGATGATCGTCCGCGCGAAGATCAGGCTGCGGCGGCAAGTCTCGTCGCTGGCACGACACGTTGCGATGGTCATCTTGCAACGGCAGTTGCAACCGTTCGTGTTCATCAGTCTGAGGGCGACGGTTTTCTGGGCGTCGGACATCCCCGACCAATCGATCTCCTTGAGCCGGGACGGATCGGTCAAGGGGCCCTGCGACTGGCCGAACGAGGCCGTCTGGAAGACCAGGAAGGCTGCGATCCCGGCCGCGACCGTGCGGAATGGCTTGAGGCGCATGGAAGGTTGATTTTACGCGGCGATCCCCAAAAGTCAAGGAGACGCCGGGAGCGCGAACGGGGCGCGGCGCTTGCGCACTGGCGGATGGACACTATATTTGCGGGCAGTGGGAGTGTGCCGAAAGGGGGACCGTTCTTGGCCCTGCGACCTTGGATCGAACCCACCGAACGCGCCAGCAACAAGACCCTGCGGCTGGCCTTGCGCTGGATGCTCATTCTGGCGACCGCCCTCATCCTGGCCCCGCCGGGGGGGCGCCGGCCGAGTGTGTTCGAGATCGGCCTCGTCCTGGCGTTCGCGGCGAGCAACATCGCCCTGACCTACCTTCCCGGACGCCTGTTCGGCAGTCGCAACCTGGATTACCTGGTCGTCGTCGCGGACACCTTCCTGGTCTCGCTTGGCCTGTTTCGCTCCGGCGCCGAGGGAGGCGACCTGCCCCTGGCATTCTTCCTGAACCTCCTCCTCGCCGCGCTGGGGTCCGACCTGCCGCGGACCATGGCGGGGGCGACAATGGTTTCGGGGTTCTACCTCTATGTGACGCGGCGTCACGGGGGCGAAGCGGTCGAACTCACCGCCCTCCTCCTCCGGGTGCCATTCCTCTACACGGTGGCGCTCTATTACGGCTACATGGTCCACCAGGGCCGTCTGGACCAGGCGCAGGTCCGTGAGATCGAGCGTGAGCGGACGGAGCTGAGGACTCTCCACGAGATCACCGCGGCCACGACCTCCACCCTGGACGTGCGGGAGGTGCTTTATCTGATCGTGCAGCGCATCGCGCGGCTGGTGTCGGCGCGTCGCTGCTCGATCCTGACAGTGAGCGAGACGGACAATCGCTGCACCGTCCTGGCCAGCAGCGACGATCCGAACGTCTCCGGCCTGATCCTGGACATCGGGAAGTACCCGGAGATCCGCAGGGCGATGGACACGAAAGAGGCGGTCGGGATCAACGACGTCTCACGGGAGCCGCTGATGTCTCCCATGAAGGCCGCCCTGCAGAGGCTCGGCTACCAGTCGATCATTGTCCTGCCGATCCTGCACCAGGACCCGCTCCTCGGCATGCTGTTCCTGCGGGCGGCCCGCGTCGAGCGCCGGTTCACGGCCGACGAGATCACCGCGTGCCAAGTTGTCGCCAATGCCTCGGCCAACGCGATCAAGAACGCCATGCTCCATGAGCAGATGCGCGCGGATGCGCGCTCGCGACAGCAGGCGGCGGACAAGCTGCAGAAGATCCTGGACCAGTTCCCCGACCTCATCTACACGACCGACACGGAAGGGCGCTTCACCGAGGTGAGCCGGGGCGGGGAGACGATGCTCGGGATGACACGCTCCGAGGTGCTCGGCTCGAACTGCCTCGACCTCTATCCTGAGCCGGAGGCGCGCCAGCGCATCGAGAGGCTGCTGAAGGAAGCCCGGCCGCTGCAGGGGGTGGAAACGATGATCCGGTCCCGCAACGGCGACGTGCGTGACGTGCTGGTCGCCGCGTCGCCGCTGCGGGACGAGTCGGGGGCGCCGTACGGCACGGTCGGGATCATCAAGGACATCACCGACCTGAAGGCCGCGCGCCGCTCCCTGCAGGTGACGGAAAAGCTGTCGGCGATGGGCGAGCTGGTCAGTGGCGTGGCGCACGAACTGAACAACCCGCTGACGGGCGTCCTGGGATACGCCCAGCTCCTGATGGGAGGCGCGATGGATCCCCGACAGCGCAAGTCGGTGGAGCGGATCTTCGAGTCCGCCCTGCGCTGCCAGAAGATCGTTCAGAACCTCCTGGCCTTCGCGCGGCGCTACCCTTCCGAGAAAAGATACCTGGGAATGAACGGGATCATCGAGAAGACGCTCGACCTCAAGTCATACCAGCTTAAGGTGAACAACCTGAAGGTCGTCAAGAAACTCGACTCCCTGATTCCCAAGACCATGCTCGATTTCAATCAGATGCAACAGGTCCTGCTCAACCTGATTAACAACGCCCAGCACGCCATCGCCTCGCACCGCGGCCAGGGGACCCTGACCATCTCCACATCGGCCAGGGACGGCAACATCCATCTCGAGGTCAGCGACGACGGCCCGGGAATGCCGCCGGAGGTCTTGAGCAAGATCTTCGACCCCTTCTTTACCACCAAGGCCGTGGGTGAGGGAACGGGGCTCGGTCTGTCGGTGACCTACGGCATCATCAAAGACCACGGCGGCCGCATCTGGGCGGACAGCCGCCCGGGCGAGGGGACCCGCATCCACATCGAGCTTCCGGTCGTCACGGACGCGGGCGTGTCCGAGGCGGAGCGGGCCGCGCCGGAGCAGCGCGAACACCCGGAGCGGCGTTCGCTGAGCATCCTGGCGGTGGACGACGAGGGCGTCATTCTCGATCTGATCGTCGACGCCTTCGGCCGCGACGGGCGCCACACAATCGACACGGCGGGGAGCGCCCGCGAGGCGCTGCAGAAGCTGGAGCGCCGCTCCTACGACGTCCTGCTCCTGGATCTCAAGATGCCCGAGATGGACGGACAGCAGCTGTTCCAGGAGATCCGCAGGCGCTGGCCGGACCTGAGCCACCGGGTCATCTTCGCCTCGGGCGATACCCTGCATCCCGACACGCGCCATTTCCTGGATCACTCGGGCTGTCCCTGCGTGGACAAGCCGTTCAAGCTCGAGCACCTGGCCAGCGCCATCGCGTCCATCGCGGGTGGGGCGGACACGCTCACCGCCTCCGCCGCCCGCGGCTGATGGCGCGCCCGGAGCCCCGCCAGGCTCCGGTACGGCCGCGAGCGCGTGCTATACTCTCCGGCCTATCATCAGCCCGCGAGGAGGCACCGCTTGATGGTCATGGGACGACGGCTGGCCCGCATCGCTCTGCCGGGGGTCCTCGTCCTCGCTGCAGCAGCGGGATGGGCCGGCGGGTCGCGCGCTTTCTCGCAGCCGCCGGACGTCGGGGCGCCCCCGATGCCGGGCGCAACAGCGTCTTCGACGCCTGAGGCGCAGCCGCCCGCGGCGGCGCCGCAGGCGAGCCCGACACCGGAGAAGACCCCGCCTTCCGAGGGACCGCCTCCGCAGGTTCCGCCGCAGGTGGAATCGGCGTTCCTGTCGCGCATCTACAAGGTTCGCCCCGGCAAGCTCTGGAAGGGGCTCTTGGAGACCCTCCAGACCGCTGGCTTCCCGCCCGAGGAGGTCGACAACGAGGGAAGGACCGTGAAGACGTCCTTCGTTGAATTCAAGCAGGACGACTACCAGAACCAGGTCGCCGAGCCGCCGGTTAGGCTCGGGGGCGACTACCACATCCTGCAGATGATCAAGGTGAAGCAGGGCAAAGTGTCACTCGAGGGCAGGGTCGCGACGGGGCCTCAAGGCACCGAGCTGCGTATCCGGGCGCGTATCCTGGTGATGGGGCTCGATCGAGTGCACCGCATCAGTGTCCTGGTCGATCGCCGCTCCACCGGCGTCATCGAAGCTGGCTTCATCCACAAGCTCGAGGCGCGGATGGGCCTCGATCACCTGTGAACTGGATCCCATGCCCCAGATCGAGGCGTTCCGTGGCCTGGTCTACGCGCCCCGTCTGCGTGGCTCGCTCGATCGCCTGGTCGCCCCGCCGTACGATGTCCTGTCGGAGGAGCAGCGGACACGCCTGGCAGAGCGGCATGAGAACAACGTCATCCATGTCGATCTGCCGCGTCCGGAGGGTGGAGAGGACACGTATGCGGCCGCCGCGCGTCGGCTCGAGCGTTGGCTCGCCGATGGAGTCCTGACGCGCGACGATCGAGCCGCTTTCTATGCCTGCGAGCAGCGCTATCGTGGGCCCTCCGGGCGGCCGGCGGCACGCCGCGGCCTGTTCGCCCGTTTGAGGCTGGAGCCGTTCGGCGCCGGTTCGGTGATCCCGCACGAGCGGACGCTCGAACGGCCGCGCGCCGATCGCCAGCGTCTGCTGGCCGCCACGCGCACCCACCTCAGCGCCATCTTTCTCCTCCACCCCGATCCCCACGGTGACGTGGCGCGCCTGGTCGGGGCCGCGCTGGAGGGCGAACCGTTCGAACAGGCGCGCGACGACGACGGGACACTGAGCCGGGTCGTCCGCGTGGACGACTCCGAACGGCTCGAATTCCTCACCGGACGGCTGCGGGACCACTGGGCGCTCATCGCCGACGGCCATCACCGCTACGAATCGGCCCTGGCCTATCGCGACGTGCGCCGCGCCATCGGCCACCATGACGCAGAACATGTCCTGGCTTTTCTGTGCAGCCTGGAAGACCCCGGTCTGGCGATCTTCCCGATCCACCGGCTGATCCATTCCCTGTCGGACTTCGACGCCGCGCGTTTCTGCGGCCGGCTGGCCCAGGTGTTCCGGCTCGCACCAGCGGGAGATGGTGAAGCGCTGCGGCAGGCCGTGGCCTCGCGCGCCGGCCGGCCGGGAGTCTTCGGTGTGGCGCTGGCCGACGGCAGCTTCCTGCTGGCCGAGTGGAAGGAGGGCGAAGGTCTCTCCGGCCCGGAGATGGAGTCGACTCCCGCGGCTCTCCGACGGCTGGATGTCGTCCTCCTGCACCGGCTCGTCCTGGAGGGAATGCTCGGCGTCACGCCGGAGGCCCAGGGGCGCCAGTCGAACCTGGATTATGTCAAGGACCATCGCGAGCTGTACCTGAGGGTTGCGCAGGGCCGGGCGCAGATCGGCATCCTGATGAATCCGACGCGCATCGACCAGGTGATTGAAGTGACGCGGGGCGGCGATCGCCTGCCGCAGAAGTCGACCTATTTCTACCCGAAGATTCCGAGCGGGCTGGTCTTCGATCGGCTCGACTGATCCCCGTCGCGTGACTTCCGGTCTGCCGCCCCGGGCGATCTTCTAGCGCAGCGGGCTGAGCTCCCGCAGCCGGGCCACCACGCGCGGCAGCGTGGCGGCTACGACGTCGGCGTCCTCATCCCGATTGGTCTCGCCGAACGTGAAGGTCAGCGCCCCGCGGGCCGAGACAGGGTCCACGCCGATCGCCTCAAGGACGTGTGACGGTTTGCGGACCGCCGTGGTACAGGCGGAACCGCTGGCGGCCTCGATCCCCTCGGAATCGAGCTCCCGGAGCATCGCCTCCGCGTCCACGCCTCGTACGCACAGGCTGACATGCCCCGGCAGCCTCCTCTCGGGGTGACCGGTGAACACCAGATCGTCAAACCGCGCCATGAGGCCCCGCCGCAGACGTCCGGCCAGGGTGCTGGCGCGTGACGCGCGCCGGCTCATGTCCCTCGCCGCCAGACGCGCCGCCGCCCCGAAACCCGCGACGGCCGCGACCGGCTCGGTGCCGGCCCTCAGGCCCCCCTCCTGCGTGCCCCCTTCGATGAGCGGGGCGAGTCGGAGACCAGGGGCCACCCGCAGCGCCGCGATTCCCTGCGGGCCATAGCACAGGTGCGCCGTCAGCGTCACCAGGTCCGGAAGGTCCGGGCCCGTGGGCCAGGGAAGCGCCCCAGCGGTGAGAGTGGCGTCGGTGTGGAACAGGACGTCCCGCGCGTGGGCGACGCGGGCGAGATCCTCGATCACCTGCAGCGTGCCGATCTCGCCGCTGGCGTGCGACACGCTGACCAGTAAGGTGTCGTCCCGCAGAGCAGCTTCGAGATCGCTCGGATCGAGGTGGCCGTGCCGGTCGACGGGCGCGAGCGTCACGGCAAAGCCCTGGCGCTCGAGACTGCGCAGGGGATGGAGGATCGAGATGTGCTCGGTCGCCGCCGCTATCAGGTGCCCGCGGCCCTTTCCGGAGGCCAGCGCCACGCCCTTCAGCGCCAGGTTGTTGGACTCGGTCGCCGAGGCGGTGAACAGGATCTCCCCGGGCGAGGCTCGCACCAGTCCCGCCACGGCGGCCCGCGCGTAGTCCACGGCATCACGCGCCGCCTGCCCTCTGGCGTGCAGGCTGGAGGCGGTCCCGAAGCGGGCGCCGAGGTAGGGCAGCATCGCCTCGAGAACCTCGGCGGCGACTGGTGTGGTCGAGGCGTGATCCAGATAGATCCTGCCGGCCATGGTGCCCCGCGGTCAGACCCGGGCCGTGGGAGGATTGTCCCGCCCGCGGCAATCGCGCAGGCGCCCGAGCGTGCGCCGCAGACGCGCCGTGCGACTCACCATGTCGCGCGTCAGGACCGTCAGCCTCGCGAGCGACGCCTGCAGACGTCGTCCGTCCTCCCTGAGGGCGGACTGCCGCTCGAGGCATTCGGAGAGCAGCGTTTTCACCGAGGCGAGGTGTTCCGCGACCCGCGGCCGACGCGGCCGGGAGGCGGGGAAGTTGAGGATTTTCATCGGCTTCTCGGCATTCATGGAATGCGCACAGTGTACGGCGTTCGGCTCCGGAGTCAAGACCTAATGCAGGGGGTTCCGGGGGTCACAAGGACCATTTCTGCTTGACTTTAGGGTGGAGCCACCGTACTTAGGGTGAGGCGTCGCACTCCGGTTGTTTCTCGAGAGTCAGCACGGCAGGCCCGCGCGGAGGGGGGGCTGTTCGATGCGCAGGACACCGCGATTCCAGGTCGTGGCGTGGTCCGTCCTCTGCCTCTCGGCAGTCCTGATGTTTCAGCCGGCGCATTCCCGGCCGGCCCCGGGCACGCAGCGGACGATCGAACCGTCGCTGCCGCTGATCCTTGAGT
>DAISWT010000051.1:0-10019 GCA_036826235.1 Acidobacteriota bacterium
CCCTCCCGTCCTTCCGACGGCGACCTGCGCCGCCTCGATGGTGGCGGCGCGGGCGCACCGCCTTCAGTGCCTAGCGCTTGGAGTACTGGAAGCGGGCCCGCGCGCCGCGCTGGCCGTACTTCTTCCTCTCCTTGACCCTCGAGTCGCGGGTCAGGAAGCCCGCTTCCTTGAGACGGCCGCGCAGCGCCGGCTCGAACTGCACCAGGGCCCGGGCGATGCCGTGCCTGATCGCGCCGGCCTGACCCGCCTCGCCGCCTCCCCCGACGTTCACCAGGATGTCGAACTTGTCCGCGGTCTCCGTCAGGGCGAGCGGCTCGCGCACGACACGCTTCAGCGCGTCCGTGTGGAAGTAGGCGTCGATCGGGCGCCGGTTGACCACCAGGGTTCCGCCGCCGGGGCGCAGATAGACCCTGGCCGTCGAGGTCTTGCGCCGTCCCGTGGCGTAGAACTGGATTGACGACATGGCATCAACCTCCGGGCCGGCTTCAGGCCGAAAGCGCGATCTTCTCTGGGTTCTGGGCCTGATGCGGGTGCTTCGGCCCGGCGTAAACCTTGAGCTTCATGCCCAGGCGCCGGCCGAGACTGCCTTTGGGAAGCATCCCCTTCACCGACCATTCGATCACACGCGTCGGCCGCTGCTTGAGCATCCGGCCCGCGGCCACCTGTTTGAGGCCGCCGGGATAGCCGGTATGCCACCGGTAGAACTTCTTCTCCGCCTTGCGGCCGGTCAGACGCACCTTCTCCGCGTTGACCACCACCACAAAATCACCGGTGTCGGCGAACGGCGTGTAGGTCGGGCGATGCTTCCCCATCAGCATCCGCGCCACGACCGTCGAGAGCCGACCCAGTGCCTGCCCCTCGGCGTCCACCAGGACCCACTTGCGGTCCGCCTCGGCCTGTTTACAGACGTAGGTGCCCATCCTCCCTCGCTTCACGAAAAAGGACCACGCTCTTGTTCTGCAAGCCGGTCATTGTGGCAGGTGCCCGCGAGCACTGTCAAGTCCTATCTGCTCTGGGGTATCCACCACCGCGGGCGAGGCGGCCCGATTACGGCCGCTGCCCCATCAGCAGTACGAGCACCGCCTTGTGGGCGTGCAGGCGGTTGGCCGCCTGGCGGAACACCCCCGACGCCTCCGACTCGATCACCTCGGCGGTGACCTCCTCGCCGCGATGCGCCGGCAGACACTGCATGAGGATCGCGCCCTTCCGAGCCCGCGTCATGACGGCAGCGTTCACCTGATACGGCCGGAACACGGCAACCCGCTCGTCGTGCTCGGCCTCCTGTCCCATGCTGGCCCAGGTGTCGGTGTAGACGACGTCGGCGTCCGCCACGGCCGCGAGGACTTCGTGGCCGGTCTCGATGATCGCGCCCGTGGCGCCGGCGTCGCGCCGGGCGTTTGCGACGACCGTGGGGTCGGGCGCGTAGTCGGGCGGCGTGGCGACGCTGACACGCGCGCCGAGCTTGGCGCCGGCGTACATCAATGAATGCGCCACGTTGTTGCCGTCCCCGACGTAGGCGACCTTGATCCCCTCGCAGCGTCCGAACACCTCGTGGATCGTCAGGAAGTCTGCCAGCGCCTGGCACGGGTGGAGGTGATCGGAGAGGCCGTTGATCACGGGGATGGAAGCGTGGCGCGCCAGGTCGATGATCGTCTGGTGGGAGAAGGTGCGGGCCATGATGCCGTCGGCCATCCCGGAGAGCGTGCGGGCGATGTCCGCGACGCTCTCCCGCTTTCCCATCGAGATGTCCGCCGGCCCCAGGCAGATGGCGTGCCCGCCGAGCTGCGTCATGCCGGCCTCGAAGCTCACCCGCGTGCGCAAGGAAGGCTTCTCGAAGATCATCGCCAGAGTTTTCTGTGACAGGGCCTCGCGGTGGACCCGCGGATCGTGCTTGATCCGAGCCGCCAGGTCCAGAATCTCCAGAACCTCGTCCCGTTCCAGCTCGTGAATCGAGATCAGATCGCTGCTCTTCATGACGGTGGGATCGTCCCTCCTCCGTTCAGGCGCCGCGGCCGTGCGCCGCGGTCCTGGGGCGGGCGGCGGTCCGCATTCTGCCGCGGCGCACCGCGACGATGCGCGTGCCGGCCTTGCCCCGCACCGCCTCCACAAGCCGGGTGCTCGAGGTGATCAGGACCTCTCGGCCGGTCTTCTCGACGAACTCGACGGCGGCGCGGATCTTCGGTCCCATGCTTCCCTCGGGGAACTGTCCCCCGGCCTGCCAGGCGCAGGCCTCCCGGACGTCCATCGACCGGATCGACTTCTGGTCGGGCTTTCCGAAGTTGACCGACACCTGATCGACGCCGGTCAGGATGACGAACAGGTCGGCGCGGAGATCGGCGGCGATGAGCGAGGCGGTGTAGTCCTTGTCGATGACCGCCTCGACCCCGCGCAGGTCGCCCTCCTTCGACCTGTAAACCGGAACGCCCCCGCCTCCGCCGGCGATGACGATCGCCCCGGAGGCGACCGTCTGGCGGATCTCCTCCCGTTGCACCACCTCGAGGGGGCGGGGCGAGGGCACCACCTTGCGCCAGCCGCGGCCGGCGTCCTCGACCATCGTCCAGCCCTGCTTGCGCATCAGCTCCTCGGCGCGAAAGCGCGGATAGAACGGCCCGATCGGCTTCGTCGGACGGCGGAATCCGGGGTCGGCCTGATCGACGACCACCTCCGTGATGATCGTGACGATGCCCCGGCGCGCCGGACGCAGCCGTCTCAGCTCGTTCAGCAGCGCCACCTCGAGCATGTAGCCGATGCTCCCCTCGGACATGGCCACGCAGACGTCGAGGGATAGCGGCGGCACCTTGGTCACGGCCTCTTCCACCTGGATCAGGATGTTGCCGACCTGCGGGCCATTGCCGTGAACCAGGACCAGGCCGTAGCCGTCCCTGAGGATGGGGATCAGTGAGCGGGCCGTCTGCTGCGCGTTCTCGAGCTGCTCCCACTGCGTCCCCTCCTGGTTCTTGCGGATGAGGGCATTGCCGCCGAACGCGACCACCGCCAGCCTGCCGCGCCGCGGCATGGGGACGCCGGCTCCCTATCCGGACCGGGGAAGCGGGGCGAGGATGTCGTCGAGATCGGGTTTGCCGATCTCCTGCAATTCGTAGGTGACGCGCAGCGCCGGTCTCTCGAAGTGGATGGTGCGGCGCAGGTCGATCGGCGTCGCGATCAGGACCAGATCGCAATCGACCTTCTCGATCGTCTGCTTGAGCTCGCTCATCTGCTTCTCGCCGTACCCGATGGCCGGCAGCAGGGTCCCGATCCCCGGGTACTTGCGGAACGCGGCGGCGATCGACCCGACGGCGTAGGGCCGCGGATCGACCAGCGAGGCCGCGCCGAAGCGCTGCGCCGCGATCACCCCCGCCCCGTAGCCCATTTCTCCGTGCGTGAGCGTCGGGCCGTCCTCGACCACCAGCACCCGCTTCCCGCGGATGGCGGCGGGGTCCTCCACGGTCACCGGGGAGGCCGCCTCGACCACCAGCGCCTTGGGGTTGAAACGCGTGATGTTCGCCTTGACCTCCTCGATTCCTTTTTTGTCCGCGGTGTCGATCTTGTTGATGATGATGCACGAGGCGCGCCGGAAGTTCGCCTCGCCGGGATGGTATTTCAGCTCGTGTCCCGGACGATGCGGGTCGACCACCACGATCTCGATGTCCGGCTTGTAGAACGGCAGGTCGTTGTTGCCGCCGTCCCAGACGATGACGTCGGCCTCGCGCTCCGCCTCCTTCAGGATGGCGCCATAATCGACTCCGGCGTACACCACCGTGCCGCTGCGCAGGTGCGGCTCGTACTCCTCGCGCTCCTCGATGGTGCACTCGTAGCGGTCCAAGTCCTCGAAGGTCGCGAACCGCTGCACGGCCTGCTTCACCAGGTCGCCGTACGGCATGGGGTGCCGCACGGCCACCACCCGCCGGCCCTGGTCCAGGAGCTTGCGGCAGACACGGCGCGTCGTCTGGCTCTTCCCGGCGCCCGTGCGCACCGCGCAGACCGACACGACCGGCTTGGCCGAGCGGATCGAGGTGTCGTTGAAGCCCAGCAGGGCGAAGTCGGATCCGGCCGCGATCACCTGCGAGGCCTTGTGCATGACGTGCTCGTGCGACACGTCGGAGTAAGCGAAGATCACCAGATGGACCGACAGCTTGCCAATCAGCTCCTCGATGCGGTCCTCCTCGTAGATGGGGATGCCGTCGGGGTAGCGCGCCCCGGCGAGCTGGGCCGGATAGCGGCGGTCGGTGATGTTCGGGATCTGGGTGGCGGTGAAGCCGACAACTTCGAACGCCGGATTGTCGCGGAAGGAGACGTTGAAATTGTGGAAGTCCCGGCCGGCCGCACCCATGATCAGCACACGTCGCGCGCTCATCGCATGTCTCCGCGAAAAAAACAAAGGAGCAATCGCACTCTCGATCGCTCCTGAGGATTCCGGCCGGCGTTACACGCTCGCGGGAACGGCCGGACTATAACAGAGAAGCCCGCCCGGTCACAAGGTCAGGAGCCTCCCCCGGTGGTCGCCGCCACCGGGACCGGTCGGGCCCCAGGCGGGAGCGGCGGGGGCGGCTCGGTCATGATCGGCGAGCGACCATCGCCGGCGCTCCAGCGTCCGGTCCGGGGGTCCTTGCGGATCAGGATGGCGCGCACTGGCATGGAGGGCTGCTCGACATTGCGGAACAGGCCCCAGCGGGCCGAGGCGTCCGGGGGCGCGGTCGGATCGATTTCGATCGGGTCGCGCCGCCCTGACTGGCGGCCGGTCGAGCAGAAGGCGATCAGCACGCTTCTCGGGTCGGGACCCACAACCTCCACCAGCTGGCCGGTCGAGTCGGTCCTGGGGACCGTAAGAGGAGGCGGCGGGGCGGGCACGGCGGGAGCGGGCCGGCCCCCGGAAGGCGCCTGCCCCGTGTGACGCGAGGCGGCGGCCGCCTCGGGCAGGGACAGGGCGGCCAGGCCGCGCTGGGCCAGATACTCCCCCCAGACATCGTAGATATGCATCCCCAGGCCGATCAGGATCATCGCCCCGACGCTGAAAATCATGAAGTTCCAGACGCCGTGCGACACGGAGGTCTGCGGGCGGGGCGGCTCCTTGGCCTCGTTCGACGCCTTCTGTTGCAGCGCCTGATGGACC
Organism: Acidobacteriota bacterium; assembly: GCA_036826235.1. GTDB lineage: Bacteria > Acidobacteriota > Polarisedimenticolia > Gp22-AA2 > Gp22-AA2 > Gp22-AA3. The sequence continues at coordinate 5,111 of DAISWT010000051.1, forward strand.
GTGAGGCGATTGTCCGCCACCCTCAGCGCCAGATCCATGGAGAGACGGTGGCGCTGCGACAGACGCAGGCCGAGGGCCCGCCGCTCTCCCCTCTCGAGAGCCTGGCGCGGAGTCAGGGTGCCGTCGCGGACCGCGTCGGCGAACCCGGGATCGTAGCCGACCTCCGATTCCGCCAGCGCCGGCCGCCCGAGCACCGGCCGCTGGCCCGGCGACGTGCGCAGGGTCGGGGCCGTGCGCGATTCCGACAGTGGATCGGGCCTCTCCTTCGCCGCCGCTGCGGCGGCCTGTACGAGGGCCTCCTCCAGGTCCGAACGCGGCGAAACAGGCAAACGCTGTGCGGGTGCGCCGGCCGGCGCCTGCGGGGCGGCGGGGCGCAGTGGCGGCAGGCCTTTCCTGAGGGCACGAGCGTCCTCGAGGGTCATCACCCCCTCGAGGATCGAGTAGGCGCTTCCGAGGTCGATCTGGTTCGCTTCGGCGAATTCCTTGGCCTGCCTGTACCGTTCCTGATCGTCGGCGGCCCGGGGGCGATCGACGGCGAACCGGTAGCGCCGCCCGCAGCCGGAGCAGGCGGTCACGATCGGCGCGGTCATCCGGGCCGGGATCTGCACCTGTGTCAGGGCACGGCACTGGGCGCAGCGGAAACGCATCGGCACCTCGTCACCCCGGCCCGGAACGACCCATCACCGGCTGACCGGTCCGGGGTTGACGGGCTGAATCTAGGGCCCTAAGTTACCCCTGTCAAACCGGTTCGGCCCTGACCCGCAGGGAGGGAGCCTGTCGTTGGCCAACGTCTTCGAGAACCGCGTCATCCGGCCGGTCAGGATCGTCACCGCGCAGTTGACCTTCGACGGGCTGCTGAACATCAGCCTGGGGGCGCGCACCCTGGACGAGCTGAATCTGACGGCGCGCGCCCTCCTGACCCTGTCCAGCCCCCACCTGGTCTCGGGGACGTGGGAGCTCAATGAAGCCCCGCTGATCATCAACAAGGCCTCCGTCCTGTTCGTCCTCGAGATCCCCGAGATCGGGGCGACCCTCGGCCGCGGCGAGGAAGACCCCGAGCTGCGGCGCTTTGCGCGCGCAGCCGTCCGGCTGCGCGTGCGCGACCATGCCGTCGAGGGGTACGTCCACACCGGTCCCGGGGGCAGCGCCCTGACACGCTTGAACCAGTCGGCGCACCCGTTCATCGCGCTGCAATCGGCGACGGTGGCCGGTCCCGGCATGGACTTCAGCACGCCGTTCCTGGCGGTCAACCGGACGCACATCCTGTCGGCGCAGGAGCTGTTCAGCGTCAACGCCGTCCCCGAAGAAGTCGCCGCGGGTTCGGGCGACGTGGAATCCTGAGACACCCCTTTCAGCGTTGCCGGAAGTCGACTAGGACGAACGGAAACTCGTCTTGCACGGACGAGATGTCGCTGCTGCAGTACTTGGTGTCGCCGTTACCGCCCCCCGAGTTGTTGTAGGTGGCCACGGCCGCGCCGTCGTCGGCGTTGCCGACGATCCCATCCGGACCCGAGCAGTCGTCGGAGGTCCACATCGCGCCGTCCGGGCCCGCGATGTTGGCGACGAAGTTCGCTCCCGAGATCACGCCATTCCCGCCGCCACTGCGCTGGAAATTCCCCTTGCCGACGGTGAAGATCGTGCCGGTCCAGCCGGCGTTGCCGTTGAAGGTGAGGGTGCCCGTCACCCAGAGCAATCCTGCACCGCTGAGCCCGCCCCCGATCGTGTAATCGCCTTCGATGTAGACGATACGCGCGGCCCCCGGCGTCCCGAGAGAGCCGTTCGGCGTCGATGAGTTGCCCACGACGTCCGCAGCCGCCCGCACCTTGCGGGCCAGATCGTGCAGGTAGCTGCAGTTGGTCCAGGACGGATCGATCGTGGAGCTGATGTTGGTGACCGTGTTCACGCCGGTCCGACCGCCGGAAGTGTAGCTGTCCGGCTTCTGGACCCCCGCCTCCGCGCTCGCTTCCGAGGCGCTGCCGATCACCCCGACCACCGGCACGGCCAGACCCGGGACGCCCCCGGCACAGTCGTCACCGACGTAGTTCTTGGCGGCGCTGTTGCCGCCGTCGAAGTTGGCCGTGGGACCAATCATGGTGATGGTGGCCGGCATCGACGGAAAGCTCCGGCGCTCGACGATCGCCTGAATCACCTCGCTGGAATAGCTCGGGCCCGTCCCGATGGCCGTGATCATCACCCGGTCGTTCGAGTCGCTCAGATTGGACCGCCCGTCGACGGCGTCGTTGGTCAGGAAGGCCGCGTACCTGCCGGCGCCAAAGGTCGTCATCGCCTTGAGCGGCACGTCGTCGCCGTAGCCGGTGAAACCGGTGCAGCTGCCGTCCGCGTCGAACACCGGCTTCAGGGCGGCCGGATCGAAATTGATGACGCCGTTCGTTCCCGCGGCGGTGATCAGCTCGTCATGGAAGCTGCTGCGCAGCGCTTCGGTGACCCCGGCCAGGTTCGTCACCCGGAGCGTCTCGCGGGCGTCTTCGAGACCCGCTTCCGAGACGTAGAACACGGTCTTGGAGCGCAGGTCGACCTGACCCGTCTTCATCTCGTTCTCGCTGACGAACAGGAGAGCCGCCCCCATGGCGGTAAGGAGCGCCAGGACGAAGACCGCCAGGACGAGGGCCGAGCCACGCTCGCCGTCGCTTCTCACAGCTTCTTCCTCAGCACGACCTCGCTGGACACGGTATAGCGGATGTACTGGCCGGAGCGCGGGTCCGGGACCGGCGACCGGGCGGTGATCCGCACGGTGATCCGCGTCGGGTTGGACATCGAATCGGCCACGAACATCGTCTCGGGCGCACCGTCGCCGTCCGCGTCATTGCTGATCGAGTCGGCCAGGGTGACGTACGGCTGGGTCGTGTCGCTCGTGGTGCGCCACTCGATCTTGTCGGTCGCCCAGCGGATCGTGACGTCCTCGTTCGCATCGTTCGTGTCGCCGTCCTCGTTCAGGTCGGCGAACACCTCGATGTAGTTGGTGGAGTTGGTCGGCGACGGATCGAGACCCACGGCGGCGAACCCGGCGTTCTTTGGATCCCACCCCGCCGTGCGAAGCACCTGGACGATCATCGACAGGCAGTTGCGCGCGTTCGACTGCACCTCGGCGCTTATCTGCTCGGTCCGATTGATCTGCGAATTCTGAATCATCAAGGCCGCGATGCCCCCGAACACCATCGACAGGAGCGTCAGGCTCACCAGCATCTCGACCAGGGTGAACCCGCCTTCCTTCCTCCCGCGTCTCACCTCGACCTCAGGCAGGACAGCGTGACTTCCTTCTGGAGCCCGATCGCGGTCCGCGTGGCGATCGCCCGGACGCTCATCGTCTTCTCGGTGACGGGGCTGGCGTTGTCGACGATCTGCCAGCGGACAGTGACCTTCGAGCCCGACGTGTCGGAGTACCCTGAGACATTGGACGACAGGCTTCCGCCTGCCGCCAGCGAGTCGAACGCGGTGGAGCGCAGGAGCTCCATCCGGTCGACCGCCGCGGCCCCGACCGAGCCCAGGTCCGCACCGGCGGCGGTCTCCTTCATGGCGTAAATGAACATCGGCGCGGCCGCCACGACGCCGATGAACATCAGCGCCAGGGCCAGCAACACCTCGACGAGGGTGAACCCGGTCGCTGCGCGTCGCATCTCAGGAACCCAGGACCCAGGCCGAGCCGTCCCAGCGCTCGACCCGCACTCCGCCCGCGCCGTACAGGTTGATGCGGTAGTTCCCGTCCCCGCCCTGTACCGCGATCAAGCCTGCGCCGGAGGAGACGCTGCCGTTCGCGGAGAAGGTCGCCTGGTACAGGCTGCCGGAGACGTTCGCCAGGGTGACCGCCGAACCGCCGTCGGGACGGGCGAAGGAGACCTTCGACGAGATGGTGACCGTGTTGAGCGTGATGTCGTCCGTCGAGGTGGAGGGATCGTTGAGATCGACCACGCTGGCCCTGAGGCTGGAGGTGTCGATGCGGAACTGGCAGTCGCGGTTGCGGGTGATCGCTTGGGCGCGCGCCAGCTGGATGGACTGCTGGACCTGGTAGATCGCGCCGCGCATGTCCTCGCGGCCGAGCCACGGGATCGAGTAGGTCGCCACCGCCACCACGACGATCGACATCAGCACCATGACCACGGTGATCTCGGCGAGACTCATCCCCTGTTCGCTGCGCATGGCTCGACCCCTGACCGCGTCGCAGAACTTAGGGCCCCCTGAATCACAAGTCAAAGAGCGCATTGCGTTAGGGGGAGTGACGGAATGGTGATCCGAGCGCTCAGCCCTTCAGAGGGGTCGTCGGCAGGTGCAGATCCTCCGGACGGATCGGCTCACCTTCCCCGAGGATCAGGGCGCGCTCGATGGTGTTCTCCAACTCGCGCACGTTGCCGGGCCAGGCGTAGGCGCACAACGCCCGGATGGTCTCCGGCGGCACGGTGATCGGTCCGCGCTTCTTCTGCTCGGCGGCAAACTTCTTCAGAAAGTGCCTGGCGAGGATCGGAATGTCGTCCACCCGCTCGCGCAGCGGTGGCACGGTGATCGGGAAGACCGACAGGCGGAAGTAGAGGTCCTGGCGGAAGTTCCCCTGGGCGACCAGGGTCTTCAGATCCTTGTTGGTGGCGGCGACCAGGCGGATGTCGACGCTCCGGGTCTCGGTGCCGCCGACGCGCTCGAACTGCCGATGCTCGATGACCCGCAGGACCTTGCCCTGCAGGCCGAGCGACAGATCGCCGATCTCGTCCAGGAACAGCGTCCCCTTGTCGGCGATCTCGAACTTGCCCTTCTTGGTGCCGGCGGCGCCGGTGAACGCCCCCTTCTCGTAGCCGAACAGCTCGCTCTCCAGAAGATTCTCCGGGATGGCGGCGCAGTTGATCGGAAAGAACGAGTGAGCCTTGCGACCGCTCAGGTGGTGCACGGCGCGCGCAAACAGCTC
>DAISWT010000051.1:10029-11496 GCA_036826235.1 Acidobacteriota bacterium
TGCCCGAGCCGCTCTCACCCAGCAGCAGGACGGTGGCGTCGGTCGGGGCCACCTTGCGCACCTGATCGAGAGCGCGCTTCAGCGCCTGGCTGTCGCCCAGAATCTCCGGGACGTCGAGCTCGCGCGAGAAGCGTTCCTTCAGCAGCGTGTTCTCGTGCAGCAGATTGCGGTGGTCCAGAGCCCTCTTGACCAGGGCCAGCAGGTGGTCGGTGTCGACCGGTTTTTCGAGATAGTCGTAGGCGCCGGCCTTCATGGCGCTGACCGCGTCCCGGATCGTCCCGTAGGCCGTCATCAGGATCACCGGCATCTCGGGGTCGGCCGCGACCGCCGCCTTCAGGACCTCGTGCCCGGAGGCGGCCGGCAGACGCAGGTCGGTGAGCACCATGGCGAACCGGTCGCGTCGGATCTTCTCCAGCGCGGCCCGGCCGTCCGGCGCCTCGTCCACGCCGAATCCCTCTGCTTCCAGGGTCTTTCTCAGGACGGCGCGCAGGCTCTCCTTGTCCTCGACCAGGAGGATGCGGTCCGAGGCCTTCACCGGGATTGTGACTCCTGCGCGAAACGGGTCTCGACCGAGGCGAGCTGGTCCTGCCCCTCCTCCTGCTGCTCTTTCAGAGCCTTGATCTCCTCGTCCACCTTCTGCAGAAGCTCTTTCGGACGCATGGAGGCCTCGCCCTGGGTCTCCTCGCCTGAGGGCGGCTTCGGCATGATCGTCAGCGGGTCGAGGATCGCCTGCCTCTTCCCCTGCAGGTATTCAAGCCGGGTCTGGATCTGCGCCAGGCGATCGCGCAGTCTCTGGATCTGCTCGCTGCGGAACTTCTCCCTCGCCTCGCGGTCCTTGAACGGACGGAGCGGATCGTCCTGGGTGGTCTCCGGCGTGGCCTGGGGCCGCTTCGCGGCCTGCGGTCCTCTGGCGGCGGTCTTGCCGGCCGTTGGGCTCGCAGGCGCACCGGGTGGCATCGGGCCGGGGGTACTCGAGACCTTGCCTGCCGCCGCGGGTGTACCGGCGGCTTCATCTTCTTCTTCCGCCGAGGCCTCATCCTTGGCCGGCGACGGCCGGTGGTACCTCTCGAGGTCGAAGTCGGTGAAGCTCAGGGAGGGCTCGGACCCCGGTTTTGCCCCCGGCGCAGGAGGCATCGCCGGGACCGGCGCCTTCGGGGCTGGGCTGGACCGTGGCGTCGGAGAGGCCTTCGGCGTCGGCGTCGCCTGTGGCTTGGGCTGATCCTGGTCGGCGGCGCGCAGCACCGCCCCGGCCGCCCACGGCAGCGCGCACAGGGCGGCCAGGAGGACTGCCGCCAGGCGGGGACGTGACTTGCCGGGCCGTGGGGGTTCGAGACTCGCTCGGGGTCCAGCCGGTATCGTCTCCATCACCTCTCTCCGGTGACGGAAATGTAGTGTCCGCGTCGGCCGGGATCAAGTCGGCGGCAATGTCGGCTACAACCCCGTCTGCCAGGACGAGACGATGACGCC
>DAISWT010000052.1:0-5973 GCA_036826235.1 Acidobacteriota bacterium
GCTGCATCTTCCGGAAGATCAGGTTCGCCGTCAGGTAGTGCATCTGGATCTTGAGATTGCGCGGCGCGGGCGGGAAGAAGCGGCGCAGGATCGAGCGCATGCTGAAGAAGTCGTGGTAGGTCGCCCAGAACTTCTGCTCGGCCACCTCGGGCGTCATCCGCTTCGGCCGGATGACGGCGCTGCCGTAGTGATAGCGGTTCCAGTCCTTCGTCAGGATCCGCCCCTCCTTCTCCATCCGGTCGTAGAACGGCGTCCCGGGGTACGGGATCGGCAGATGGAACTTGGCGAGCGGCACCTTGTGGCGGATCAGGAACTCGAGGGTGCGGTCGAAATCGGCGGGATCGTCGTCGTCGAGGCCGATCATGATGAGGGCGACGATCTGGATGCCGCGGTGACGCAGCAGGCGGATGACGCGCTCGTACTCCTGCGCCCGGGCCCACGGCTTGTTGATGCCGTCGAGGTTCGACTGCTTGATCGTCTCGAAGCCGATCGACAGGAGAAAGCAGCCGCTCCTGGCGGCCAGGTCGAGCAGCTCTCCGTCCTGGGCGATCTGGATCGTGCACTGGCTGCACCAGCGCATCTCCTCGGGAATCATGGCGCGGAACAGCTCTCGCGCGTAGCGCCGGTCGGCGACCGGGTTGTCGTCCATGAACAGGACGTTGCGCGAGCCCCGGGCGCGCACCGCCGCGAGATCGCGCAGCACTTCGCCGATCGGCCGCACGCGGTAGGTGGCCTCGTGGAACCGGGTGATGCAGCAGTACTCGCAGCGGAACGGACAGCCACGCGTGACGTACAGCGGGAACTGGAAGTAATAGTCGCGGTACACTTTCTGGCGCATCAGATCCGGACGCCAGAGCGGCAGGTGGTCGAGATCCGGCGGCGGCAGTCCCTGGAGGTCGTGCAGCCGCTCGCCCTGGTAGATCCGCTTGCGGAAGCCGCCGCGCTGGAAGTCCGCCAGCATCTCCGGCCAGGCGTACTCGGCCTCTCCCTTGACGACCGCGTCGCAGTGCTCCAGGGCCTGCGCGGAGTTCAGTGAGACCCACTCGCCGCCCATGACGACCGGCACGCCGCGCGCGCGGTAGTGATCGGCGAGCCGGTAGGCGCGGCCGATCTGCAGCCCCATGGCGGTGATCCCGACCAGGTCGGTGTCGGTCGCGAGCGGCGGCTCGCGCATGAAGTCATCCACCAGCTCGACCGAAAAGTCGGACGGGGTGAGCGCCTCGAGGTGGACGAGCGTGAGACCGGAGGTCCAGTAGCGCTCGACGCGGGCCACCCGGCCATCGGCCTCGAAGTGGGACGCCGAGATCAGCAGGATCCTGCGGCGGCGGCCGGGGGCGGGCGTCGGGCGAGCCGTCCTCACCTCGCGCCCGCCGCGCGGCGCCCGAAGCGGCGCCGGATCCACTGTCGCAGGACGGTCCCGACGATCCGGAACGTGTCGCGCAGCGGGCGGTAGTGGCTGGTGGCGCGGCCGTCCGCGAACCGCAACCGGATCGGCACCGAGGCGATCGGCATCCGCCTCGCCGCCGCCTGCATCAGCGCCTCCATCTCTGCCTCGTAGCGCTGCCCTTCCAGACGCGTCGCATTCAAGAACTTCGCGTCGTACAGCCGGAAGCCGCTCTGCGTGTCCGGCAGGTCGGCGCCGGCGAAGAAGCGCAGCGAGGCGGAGGAGAAGCGGTTGAGCGCCCGGCGCGGGCCCCACATCTCCGCGAAGTGCCGGTCGCGGGAGCCGACGATGATGGCGGGCCGGTCGCGACGGTGGAGCGCGATGAAGGCGGGAATGTCGTCCGGATCGTGCTGGCCGTCGGCATCCAGGGTGATGGCCGCCTCGAGAGGCGGGGTTGCGGCACGCAGATGCTCGAAGGCGGTCGCCAGCGCGGCCCCCTTGCCGCGGTTGACCGGGTGGCGGATCACCTCGGCCCCGGCGTCGCGGGCCCGGGCCGCCGTGTCGTCGGCGGACCCGTCGTCCACCACGATGACCCGCTCGAGGTGCCGCCGCGCCGTGGAGACCACGGAGCCGATGGACGCCGACGCGTTGAACGCCGGGATCACGGCGACGAATCCCGCCGTCCCTCGATCGAGAGCGGGCCGATCAGGCGGAGCCACGCTTCCCGGCCACGAACTCGGCGAGGCTCCTCACCGACGTCAGGACGCGGCGGCCCTCCGCGGCGTCGGCGATCTTGAGCCCGTACTCCTTCTCCAGCCCCACGATCAGCTCCAGCAGATCGATCGAATCGAGGTCGAGACCGGCGCCGACCAGCGATGCATCGTCCCCGATGCCGTCGGGATCGGCCTGTTCCAGCCGAAGTCGGCGCACGATGAATCTCTTCAACTCTTTGCGGAGAGCCTGGGTGTCGCCGGACATGGCGGAGCCGTCCTTATACCAGAGACACCGCCGGGTTGCAATGACCCGAAGCGTCGTCTAGACTCGCCACCTCGATCAGCGGAGACCCGCGTGAGCGACGCCGCCTTTCCCCCGCACGCCCATCCGTTCCGTATGATTGACGTCGTCCTGGACCTGGAGCGCGAGCGCTGCACCACGGTCAAGTCGGTGACCGCGGACGAGGTGGTCCGGGACGACTCGCAGACGGCCGCCGGGCGCTACCCCCTGTCCCTGCTTGCGGAGGCGATGGCGCAGGCGGCGGTGCCGCTTGGCGGGATTCCCGGCGGCGAGCACGAGCAGGCGGCGCCCGAAGGGCGCTGCGGGCGCGGCGTGCTGGCCGGCATCGACCGGTTGCGGCTGCTCCGGCCGGTGCGGCCGGGCGATCGGCTGCTGATCACCGCCACGGTCCTCGGGCGCCAGGGAGCCCTGCTCCGCATACGCAGCGTCGCCGAGCGGGCGGATGCTTCACCGGAGGAAGGGGTGGTGGCGGAAGGGGAGTTCACCATCGTCGTCGAGGAGAGCGAGTGAGCCGGTGCGTCGCCGTCACCGGCGCCGGTGTGATCTCGGCCCTGGGCGCCACGGCGGCCGGGACCTGGGAAGGGCTCGTCGCGGGGCGGACAGGGATCGGACCGCTGACCCTGTTCGACACCTCCGCAGAACGCACGCACATCGCCGCGCAGATCACCGGCTTCGATTTCGATGCGGGGTTCTCGAAGAAGGAGCAAGCACGGCTGTCCCGGGGCGACCGGATCGGTCTCGGCGCCGCCATGCAGGCGGTCGAAGACGCCCGTCTCGATCTCTCCGGGGTGGACGGGCGGCGCGCCGGGTTGATCCTCGGCGGGGGCGGGACCGGACTGCTGCAGGGAGAGGAATACTGGCGATCGACGCTCGCCGGACGGAGACCGCGGCCGTCCTCGGCGCTCGGGTTCTTCCCCGCGGCGACCTCGGACCTGATCGCCTCGCGCCTGGGACTGCGCGGCCGGGTGCAGACGATCATGAACGCGTGCTCGTCGTCGACCATCGCGATCGGTCTGGGAGGGTCGCTGATCGCCTGCGGCGCCCAGGACGTCGTCCTCGCCGGCGGCGTCGAGACCCTGTCCAGGACCACCTACTCCGGCTTCAACTCCCTGCGCCTCGTCGATTCCGAGCCCTGCCGGCCGTTCGACCGGGACCGCCGGGGTCTGTCGCTCGGTGAGTGCGCGGCCATTCTCGTCCTCGAGCCGCTCGAGGCCGCACGGCGGCGCGGAGCCCGGCTCTACGGCGAGGTCGCCGGCTGCGGCATGTCGGCCGACGCGCACCACCTCACGGCCCCCGATTCGCAGGGTGCCGGCCTGGTCCGTTCCATGCACGCCGCGCTCCGGGCGGCGGGCATCGGCGCGGAGGAGGTCGATCACATCAACGCCCACGGCACCGGGACGGAGCAGAATGACGCCGCCGAGACGCGCGCGATCAAGACCGTGTTCGGCGAGCGTGCCCGCCGCATCCCGGTGGTCTCGATCAAGGGCGCCGTCGGCCACTGCCTCGGCGCCGCCGGCGCGATCGAGGCGTTCGCGGCGCTCATGAGCCTGCACCACGGTCTCATCCCCCCGACCACGGGGCTGCGGGCGACGGGACCCGATTGCGACCTCGACTGCGTGCCCGGGCGGGCGCGCCCGGCGCGCCCGCGGGTCGTCCTGTCGAACTCGAGCGCCTTCGGCGGCAACAACGGCAGCCTGCTCCTGAAGCGAGCCGACGCATGAGCCGTCCCCGGACGGGAGCGACGGGAGGCGGCCGGGAGGCGGGACCGTTCAAGGTGCTGTTCGTGTGCACGGGGAACGCGGCGCGCAGCCAGATGGCCGAGGGGCTCGCCTGCCATCTGGGCGAGGGACGGATCGAGGTCCATAGCGCCGGAACATTTCCCGCGGGGATCGTCATGAGCCACGCGGTGGCGGTCATGAAGGAACGCGGCATCGACATCTCCCGCCACTACTCGAAGGGGCTCGACGAGGTGCCGGGGCCGTTCGACCTGGTCATCACGCTGTGCGACTCCGCGGTCCAGGAGTGCCCCGCCGTCCTCCTGGAGGCGGCGCACCAGCACTGGTCGACGCCCGACCCGAGCTTCATCGAGGGCCGGCCGGACGAGGTCATCCAGGCATTTCGTGAGGTACGCGATCGCCTGGAGTCGCAGATCGCGGTGCTCCTCGATGGACTCGAGAACGGGGAACGCGGACAGGTGGCCGGCCGCCGCGCGCCGGAGGATCGCGAGTGAGCGCCCGCGTCGTCATCACGGGAGGCGGGGCGGTCAGCCCGTTTGGCCCGGGCGTCGCGGCCCTGATGGTGGGCGTGATGGCGGGGCGCACGTGCCTCGAACGGACCGTGCGGGCGTGCGCCGCCCGCGTACGCGAAACTCCCGGACCGGGGAGCTTTCATCCGAACGTCTGGCGCCGTCTCGACCGCTGCTCGCGCCTGGCGGCGGTGGCCGCGCAGGAGGCGCTGGCGGCCGCCGGGTATCGGGAATCCGGGAGGCCGCCCGCGGGCCCCGCCGATCTCGGGCTGGTCATGGGAACTGTGAGCGCCGGCGTGGAGCCGCTGCGCGCCTCGCTCACCACGCGGTATTTGGAAGGGCCCGAGAGCGTCTCGCCGATGCTGTTCCCGTTCACGGTGCCGAACGCACCGGCGAGCCAGTGCTCCATCCTGTTCGGCCTGCGGGGCCCGAATCTCACGCTGTGCGCCATGGAGGCGTCGGGCTTGGCCGCCATCGCGACGGCCGCGGACCTGGTCCGCGACGGCGTGCTCGAGGCGGCCCTGGCGGGCGGGGCGGACGAGTGGATCGAAGAGTTCGACCGGGCCTGGGATCGCCTGCATTCGACGTACCGGGGGGAGCCGGCCGGCTTCCCCGGTCCATTCAGCCGCGGTCGGCGCGGGTTCACGCCCGGTGAAGGGGCCTTCTTCGTCGTCCTGGAGTCGGCGGAGCGGGCGCGGGCGCGCGGCGTGGCGGCATGGGCCGAGGTCGCGGGCGGGTCGCTGACGCATGCGGCCGGCCCGGCGCAAGGCTGGCCCCGCGCGCCCGACGAGCCGGCGGAGGCGTTCCGGCTCGCCCTGTCGCAGGCGGGAGTGCGGCCAGGGGATCTGGGCTACGTCGCGGCGAGCGCCAACGGCTCGCGGGCGCTCGATGCGATCGAGGCGCGCGCTCTCGGTCTGGCGCTTGGCGGCGATCTGCGCCGCATTCCGGTCACCTCGGTGAAGGGGGCGGTGGGGGAGTCGGGTAGCGCGTCGGCGTGCGCCACCCTCGTGGCGGCGCTTTCGGTGCGGGACGGGTCGATTCCGCCGGTGGCGGGGCTCACCGATCCCGACACGGCTCTGGGACTCGACCTGGTGATGGGCGCCGCCCGCCCGGTGCCGGTGCCGTCCGTCCTGGTCAGCGCCCTGGGCTCCGGCGGGAGCTGCGCGGCGCTGGTCCTGGCGCGCGCCGGCTCGTCCTAAACGTCCGTCTCCGGATCGACCCGTCGCGCGGCTTCCAGAATCCGGAGCGACTCCTCCGCCTCGTCCTCCGGCACGAACACGGCGAACGCGGTCGCCAGCGGAACCATCAGCCCGCCCGCGCGCTGGAACGG
>DAISWT010000052.1:6026-11454 GCA_036826235.1 Acidobacteriota bacterium
ATACGTCAGGACCGGGTGCAGGCCGGCGCTCTCGAGCAGGGCATGGGCGAAGGCGGCCTCCTGCCGCAGAGGCTCGACCACGATCTTGCGCGAGCCGGCCAGCAGGCTGCCGCACGATGGACAGGGTGTCTCGCCCGGCGCCAGCGCGGCGTCGCACGAGGGGCAGCGATCTGTGTCGTCCATGGCACGATGCTACGCCCCGCCCCTCGGGCGGTCAATCAGGCGATGCGGAACATCAACTCGAGGTTGCGCGTCGCCGCCTCGCCGACCTCCTCCACCCTCAGGCCCTTGAGGGACGCGACCTTCTCGAACACGAGGAGGACGCGCGCCGGCTCGTTGCGCCTGCCTCGGTGCGGGTGCGGCGTCAGGTACGGTGCGTCGGTCTCGCACAAGGTGCGGTCGAGGGGAGCGTAGGCCGCCGCTTCCGCAACACGTCCGGCGTTCTTGAAGGTCACCGGCCCGGCGAAGGACAGGTAGAAGCCGAGGTCGAGGCAGCGCCGCGCTTCTTCCTTCCCTCCCGAGAAGCAGTGGAACACCCCGCCGACGTCGGCGGCGCTTTCCTCGCGCAGAATGTTCAACGTATCGTCCCACGCCTCGCGGGTGTGAATGACGATCGGCAGGCGCAGGTCGCGCGCCAGGGCAATCTGCTCGCGGAACACCCGGCGCTGCGCCTCGCGCGGCGAGAAGTCGTAGTGGTAGTCGAGGCCGATCTCGCCGATCGCCACGGCCTTGGGACGCCCCGCCGCCCGCCGGATGACCCGCGCCACCTCGGGCGTCCAGCCCTTCGCCTCGTGCGGATGGACGCCGGCTGTGAAATGGATGAAATCGTGCCGCGATGCCAGGCCGGCGCAGGCCTCGGCGTCGCCGATGAACGAGGAGACGGTGATCAGCCGCGCGATCCCCGCCTCCCGGGCGCGCGCGATGACCTCCTCGCGATCGGGGTCGAAGTGCTCGAGTGTCAGGTGCGCGTGGCTGTCGCTGAACACCGTCCGGTCCGCTGCACGCGCGGCCCCTCCTGATACTCGAACAGGCTCCCGGGGCGGAAGCATAGGGAAACATGATGTGAGCGTCAACCGGCGGCCCGGCGTTGACGATCGCCGCGGGCGCCTGTAGGATCGCCGCGCTTCGGGACCATGGAAGCCGGAGGGGGGTCAACGTGAAAACGAGCCGTTATCTGATCGGCATGGGCATGGTGGTGGCGCTGCTCGCCGGGGCGAACTGCGCCGCGGACGAGAAGGACAAAGCAAGGGCGGCCGCCAAGGCGCCGGAGAAGAAGGCGGTCGCGGTACTCGAGTCCAAGAGCGGCAGCCACGTGACCGGCAAGGCGACGTTCCGCGAGGCGGACGGCAAGGTGACCTTGAATCTCGAGATCGACGGGGCCGAGCCGGGAACGCACGCCGTCCACCTGCACGAGAAGGGGGACTGCTCGGCGCCGGACGGAGCCTCCGCGGGCGGGCACTGGAATCCCACCCACGAGAACCACGGCAAGTGGGGCACCGCGCCGTTCCATCGCGCCGACATCGGCAATGTCGAGGTCGGCGCCGACGGCAAGGGGTCGCTGACCATGACCACCGATCTCTGGTCGATCGGCGGCGGGCCGGAGACCGACGTGGTCGGCAAGGCGATCATCGTCCACGCCAAGGCCGACGATTTCACCACCCAGCCGACCGGCAACGCCGGCGGGCGGGTGGCCTGCGGCATCGTCACGCTCGCCAAGGAGTAGCGGCCGGTCAGAGTGGGCGGATCCGGTTGGCCTCGCCGCCCCGTACTGCCTTGCCACCGGCGCAAGGGCCGATCTGGTCGCCGTGGCCGAGGTGTGCCGGCACCGCAGAGGCATCGACCGCGATCGTCCTGGCTCTCGACGGATTGCCGGCAGGGACGTGGCACAGGGTCACCACCCTGGGACCGTAGAGCTCCTGGGCCTTCGCCCAGGCCTTCTTGCCGATGCGGGATCCCGTGACCCGCGAAGGATAATCATCGTAGTAGGGATGGATGCCGCCGAACCGCCGGGAGATCCCCGCTTGATCGGCCGCGTCGTAATAAGTCGCCCACTGCAGCACGACCGTTGCGCCGGGGCCGCGCTCGATGCCCAGGAAGGCGTTCTGAAGCGCGACGAAGCTCCCGAGCCCGCCGGGGAAGAACGGCGTGCCGGTGATCGCCGCCAGCACTTCGGCGGCCGACCGGCTGAACGTGCTGTGCCCCGAGGTGTAGCCGGGGAAGGGCGGCGTCACGAAGTTCTTCGGCATGTACGGCATCCACTGCACGCCGCGCTTCCAGACCACGCCGGCCGCCTGGGTGGTCGGATCGGCTGGGCTGCCGCGCCAGGCGCGGATCGCGATCTCGCCCTCGTGCCCGGCGAGGTCCGCGTGCCGGCCGCCGGGCTGCGTCGTCTCGGGCGTGATGAGCTCGACGAGGTCGGGAACCAGCGGCAGCCCATCGGGATTGTAGGACGGAAGCGACGGGTCCGAGGATTGGCCCAGACCGGCCATGTAACGGATCAGCGTGATCGGCCGTGACGAGTCGTAGACGTTCTTGTTGCCCCAGGCCCAGATCGCGGCATCGTGCACCGCGCCGTTGAGCGCCAGATAGACCTTCACGTCCCATTCGAGCTCGTTGACCGCTCTTCCCCTGCCGCCGGGACGCTTCTGGCGGCTCATCAGGGGATTGTCCGAAATGGAATTGGCGATCACGTTCCAGTGCCCCGGAGGCGTCTCCGACCTCGGGCCGTCCGCCCAGAACTCGGTGACGACACGCTGGTAGTCGGCGCGATTGACGACGTCGGGCGCGTACGGCGCATCGGTGGCCGGGTTGATCGGGTAGCCCGCCCCGTCGTCGGAGCCGAGCGGGTTGTTGAACATCGCGCCGGGGGAGACATCGACGAGCACCCCCTGCGTCGTGTCGATGCGGCTGCTCAACCGGATCAGCTCCACCATCGCGTCCTTCACGACGGCGTCGCCCGCGCCGTCCAGACGGGGCTGCGGACCCGGGTCCAGATGAAGACCGGTCCCGGCATCGACATCCTCCGGTCCCAGGGCGAATGGCTTGACGTCCCCCCAGCCCGCGCCGACGAATCTCTGGATCGACTGACCGATCGGGATGCCGTTCTGCGTCACGAAGAAGTCGAAGGCCAGCGGCTGCCAGTGGTTCGGGTCAACGAGGGGCCCGACGCCCGGCAGCTTGAAGATCAGCTCCGGGTTGATCGGAGCGTAGCCGGTGTCGTCCGGATAGCACAGGCCGACGCCTTCGTTCGAGCCGTCGGTCTGGCCGTAGGCGATGACCGCCGCCGCGATCCGGTTGCCGAGCGCCGCGGGCGAATCCCCCTCCGTCGTGGTGATGGTCCTGTCGTACCCCAGCGCATCCATCTGGGCGTCGAACGCCGCCTGCGAGATCGCGTCGTTCGGATGGCAAGGCTTGAAATCGATGTCCAGGTAGCCGACCGGGAAGCGGTACTTGAGCAGCCGGTAGGCAGCGTGGCTGATCGCCTCGGCTCTCGCCGCCTCCACGTCGGCCGCACTGTGCTTCTCCGTCACCAGGTAGCCGACCGCCGTGGGCGAATAGGCGGCCCACGCATCCCACATGGCCACCGACAGATGGAACAGATTGCGCGCGTGCGCCGGGGGCTTGGGGATGTCGATGCGAATGGCGGCCAGCAGCTGCTCGTCCCACAGCCGCGCCACGCTCCGCCCCGGTTGGCCGATCGCGCCGAACGCAGAAGCGGCCGGCAGAAGCAGCACCGGCATGACGAAAAGTGTCGACGACAGTCTGAATCTGCGGGGCATGCTCGAGAATCTCCTGGTGCCGCGATCGAGTACGGGTGATGCCTTCCAGTACGGCGCTCGCCCCCCAAATGCAAGGGAAAATGCCCGACAACAGTGCGGGTGAAGGGGCGAGGCGACAGCCTAACTTACTCACTCCGCATGAATTATGACCGCACGCCTCCAATTCTTGGGCTCCGAGGCCCTCGGTGGGGAAACGGTCGCCTTGGTCTCTCGGGAAGTGGATATTCGACCCGCACGGTTGTCGGTCATTTTCCCGCCTCTTGCGACTGCTCGACCTTTTGCTTACGATGCGTGACGGTCGGTCGCGAGCCGAGGGAGGCGACATGCCTGCGAGGGCGCCGGTCGAGGTGGCAGCGGATGTCTGCGTGATCGGAGGCGGACCGGCCGGCTCGACCGCCGCCGCGCTCCTGGCGGCGGCGGGACGCAGCGTCGCGCTCTTCGAAAAGGAGATCTTCCCGCGGTTCCACATCGGTGAGTCGCTCCTGCCCTACAACATGGACCTTCTGCGGCGCCTCGGGATCCTCGACCGCGTGGCGGAGCGTTTCGTGGAAAAGTGGGGTGCGCACCTGGTTTCGAGCGACGGCGCCATCACGCGCGACATCGTGTTCGCCGAGGGTTTCGTTCCGGGGCACCCGAAGGCCTATCAGGTCCTGCGCTCCAGCTTCGACGAGCTGCTGCTGCGCAACGCCGCCGACCGGGGAGCACGGGTGTACGAGGGGCACGCCGTGATCGAGGCGACCCATTCGCATCGCGACGGCTGCGCGGTCACGGCGCGCGGGCGCGACGGCGGGACGGTCCGCTGCCGGGCGCGTTTTCTGCTCGACGCCAGCGGCCGCGACGCCTTCGTGGCGTCGCGCCGGGGGCTGCGCGACATGATGCCACGTCTGCGCAAGGCGGCGATCTTCGCCCACTACGAGGGTGTCCCCCGGGCTCCTGGGTCCGCCGGGGGCAACATCGTCCTCGTCCTGCTGCGCGACGGATGGTTCTGGTTCATCCCGCTGCCCGGGGGCACGACCAGCGTCGGTCTCGTCGGCGAGGGCGCGACGCTGCGGCGCAGCGGCCTCCCGCCGGAGAGCCTGCTCGAGGAGGTGCTGCGGCGCTGTCCCGCGGCGCGCGACAGGACGCGGGTCGCCCGGCGCGTCTCGACCGTGTGGACCGCGAGCGACTACAGCTATGGCTGCCGCCGGATCGCGGGGGACGGGTACCTCCTGCTCGGCGACGCCGCGGCGTTCATCGATCCGCTCTTCTCCACCGGGGTGTGGCTGGCGATGTCCTCCGCGGAGATCGCCGCCGACATGCTGGACCGCGCCCTGGGCCGGGACGGGAGTCGGGGGGACCTGTCGCCGGCGGTGTTCGCCGCTTACGAAAAGAAAGTTCGGCGCCACGTCCGGATCTACTCCCAGATCGTGAGCCGCTTCTATCAGCCGGGCTTCCTCGACGTGTTCCTGCGGCCCGGCGAGCGCTTCCGCATCCGCGAAGCGGTCATCAGTCTCCTCGCGGGCATGGCGGATCCGACGCCACCGGTTCGGCTGCGGCTCTGGTGCTTTTATCTTGTGATCAGGATGCAGCGGTTGTTGAAGTTCAATCCGCCGGTGCCGCTACTCGGCGTGCTCGAGCCGGCGCCGGGGTCGCCGATCCCCGCCTGACCC
>DAISWT010000053.1:0-11414 GCA_036826235.1 Acidobacteriota bacterium
GCCGTCACCGTCCCGATCGTTCAGGACGTCCTGCGGGCAGGTGTCGCAGGCATCTCCAAGCCCATCGGCATCGGCGTCGGATTGATCCAGATTCGCGACCAGGGGGCAGTTGTCGCAGGCATCTCCCAATCCATCACCGTCGCTGTCGATCTGGAGCGGATTGAAGCGGCGTGGGCAGTTGTCGACGGCGCAGGCCATGCCGGGGAGCCCGGGCTCGCCGAATCCGTCGCCGTCCAGATCTGTGCACGTGTCCTGATCGTCCGGAACGCCATCGGAATCGAGATCACCGACCTGTCCGAAGCCGGTGATCACCAGGGAATTCTCGCCCTGGTAGAGGAAGTCCCTCGCCGCGGTGAGCGCCGGCGTCTTGCCGTCGGTCACGGTGATCCTGAGATTGAACGAAGCGCCTGCCGAGAGCCCGTACAGCGGCGATCGCGCGGGCAGACCATCGGTGAACGGGATCTCCAGGATCTCGGGGGTGCGGATTTCAGCGCCGAGGGCATCGAACCCTGGCGACAGGATCCTCAGGGTGAAGGGGTTGGAATGATCGTATTGCCCGCGGACGCAGACATCGAGTGGGTACGGGCCATAGGAGAGATCGACCGATGGCTGAAAGTACAGGGAGTACGGAGGGGAATCACACGACCCGCGGGCGAACTCGTAGAACGATTGTCCTCCAGGGCAATCGATAAAGGCGCCCACATCGAAGAGAACCGTCGTGCCGAACCCGTTCGCGTAATAACCGATTGCCCCCGGCAGGAATGGATCCGGATCCCAGACGATGTCGCAGGAGAGCGTTGCCGCGTCGTTGGGTATCTGGATCGGAACACCGCGGCTTCCCTCGATCCGGATGGTGCCCGAAAGCGGGTCGCCCTGCGGATCCCGCGCCAGGGCGTCGACCTCCAGATCTTCACCTCCGTCCTCACGAATGCCAGCGAGCACAAGGATCGGCTGGCATGCGTCTCCCGCTCCGTCGTGATTGGAATCCTCCTGCCCCGGATTCACCACATCGGGGCAGTTGTCACAGGCATCCCCCCTGCCGTCTCCGTCGCCGTCGATCTGCGTGGTCGTGAACAGCCCCGGACAGGTGTCGATGTCGTCGCAGACGCCGTCGCCATCCGAGTCATCGCTGGCCGAATTCGGACACCGATCGCAGGCATCGCCCCGGCGGTCGCCATCCCGGTTCGCCTGATCCTGATTGAACACCTGAGGACAGTTGTCCGGGGGACAGATGTTGCCTGAAAGACCCGGATCGCCGAAACCGTCCCCGTCCGAGTCGGTGCAGGGATCGACCGCGTCGCTCAGGCCGTCCCGGTCGGTGTCGGGATAGGGTCCTGAATTCACGAGGGTCGCGACCCCCTGGTCGATGGTCACGACCAGATCCGTGCGGCGATCGCCGTTCAAATGACCGGCGGCGACGAAGAATGCGTAGGAACCGGCCCCGAATCGCGCTTCGGGACCGAACGTTCCGTCGCCGCGTCCGAGCCGCACGGACACATCGGCGGAGTCGATGTTCGGGGTCGCCAGATCGAGGCGGCCGTCGGCGTTCAGGTCCGCGACGGCCACGGTGAATGGCGTGGCCCCCACGGGATAATGCTTCGCAGGGGCGAATGTGCCGTCCCCGCGTCCCGGCCACACGGTCACCTCGTCGTTGTATCCATCGGCGACGATCAGGTCGATCATCCGATCGCCGTCGACATCGCCCAGGGCCGCTCCGAACGGCCAGCCGCCCGTGTCGACCGTCGGGGCGGTCACGAACGTCCCGTCCCCACGGCCGAGCAGGATGGCGACGTCTCCAAATCTGGGCTCGTGGATTCCGTTGCCACCGGCGTCCGCCACGGCAATGTCGAGCGTGCCGTTCCCGTCGAGATCGGCCGTCGCCAGCCAGATCGGGGAATCACCCACGCGGTACGTCTGGACCAACCCGGTCGTCCCGACCTGACCCCGTCCGTCGCCCAGAAGGATCGAGACGGTGTCGTTTCCGCTGTTGGCCACGGCCAGATCATCCTTGCCGTCACGGTTGAAGTCGCCCGCCAGGACGAAGGCCGGATTGAACGCGGTGCCGCGAGGCAGAAAAGTCGCCGGGGCGAACGTGCCATCGCCCCGACCGAAGGAAATGCTGAGGGCTCCGGAGTTGGGGTAATAGGAGTACTCGCCGACGTCCGCGACCGCCACATCGCGGCGCCCGTCTCCGTTGAAATCGGCGCTGGCAATCGCGTAGGCCCCTGTACCGTCTGCAGCGGTGAAGGGCAGCGGCTCGGAGAACGTCCCATCGCCCCGACCGAGGAAGACCGCGCTCTCGTTGTAACTCGCGTTGAACGCCACCGAGGCAATGTCAGGGATCCCATCGTCGTTGAAGTCGTCGATGGTCGCGGAGGTCACTCGCGAGCCCAGGGTCTTCAGGGTCGGCGTCCCCGGAAGGTGGCCTGCTCGACGGAGGAAGGCGAACGCATTAAGACCTCCGCGGCTGATGCACAGAAGATCGACGACACCGTCCCCGTCGAGGTCGCCCGGCGTCAGAGTGTTCGGGCCGTAACCCGAGAAGGCGTACTGCGGAGGGCCTTCGAGGTCGAATCCTCCCTGGCCGTCGCCCGCCAGCACGCGCAGCGCGGACCCCAGCGACACGACGAGGTCGATTCGGTCATCTCCGCCGAAATCGCCTGCGACGATCGACCCGTTCGTGGTTCCGCTGAAATTGCTGCTGGTCAGCAGGCTACGAGTGAAGCTGCCGTCGCCCCTCCCCATGAAAATGGCCAAGGGAGCAGGCGGGCAGGGGTATGAGAAACACCCGTTGGTCACCGCGAGATCCATGTGCCCATCGCCGTCAAAGTCGGCGGCCGTTTCGGCATTGGCATAGCCACCGGTATCCAGAGGACCGGCCGGCGACAGGGTGCCATCCGCTCTCCCCAGGAAGACGTTGATCACTCCCGCTCCCTGGCAGTAGGTCCCGGAGCAGATATTCATGACGGCCACGTCTGGGGAGCCGTCGGCGTTGAAGTCGGCGACCGTCACGGCACGCGGGGCGTGTCCCGCCGGGTATTCGCCCGACGGCAGGAATCCGTCGCGACCAAGGCTCTGGAGGACCACGAGCGAATACTCTCCGGAAGAGTTCGAGAGTGCGACGAGCAGATCGTCCTTGTGATCTCCGTTCAAGTCACCCGAAGCGATGGTGAGCCCAAACCGGGAGAGATCGATGCCGTACTCTGCCGCAAACGTCCCGTCGCCCCGGCCCGGAAAGACGACGACACGGCCGTATGAGTCGAGAAGCGCGACGTCCAGATGGCCGTCGCCGTCGAAATCCCCCGCCGAGGCGGACCAGATTGAATACTCGAGCCTGAGGCGCTGCCCCACGACGAAATGACCGCCTCCGGTGCCGATGTAGAGCGAGAGGTCGGGGCCGCATTCCGCCTCGCGGGAGTCGGATCGGCACGCGCGCGCGACGGCGAAGTCCAGGCGCCCGTCGGAATTGAAATCCCCGGTTACCGAGGCGTAGATCGAGCCGTGGTCGAGAATCGGGACGACGGGAGTGGGATAGAGCGCGGCGGCGGATTCCGCCTGACAGGCGTCGCCGACCCCGTCGCCATCGGCGTCGGCCTGGCCGGGGTTCGCCCGGTCCGGACAGTTGTCACAGGCGTCGCCCGCCCCGTCCCCGTTGGAGTCCGCCTGCGCCGGGTTGTAGATTCCGGGGCAGTTGTCCTGTCCGGCGCACAGGCCGTCTCGGTCCGCGTCGTCCCTCGGATCGACTGGACACGCATCACAGGCGTCTCCGCGACCGTCACCGTCGCGATCGGCCTGGTCGGGATTCGGCACGAGAGGACAGTTGTCACGCGGGCATCCGCCGGCCGCCGTCACACCGTCCGCGAATCCGTCTCCATCCGCGTCAGGGCACTGGTCGCACGCGTCTCCGATGCCGTCATGGTCGCGATCGGCCTGCAGGGGGTCGGGGACCGTCGGGCAATCGTCGCAGGCATCCCCCCAGCCATCGCCGTCCACGTCCGTCTGGGCGGCGTTCGGGACAAACGGGCAATTGTCCGGGGCGCAGCGATCGGACACGAACCCGGAGTCGCCGTAGCCATCGTGATCCGGATCGACGCATGGATCATGAATGTCCGGCACGCCGTCCGCGTCGATGTCGGACAACAGCGCCTGGTTCGGGAGCAACGTCACCGTGCTGCCTGTCGCGTCCTGTCCCAGGCCGGCCAGATCCGGTGCCCCGTCGCTCGAGAATTCACCGACGAGAAGAAATCCCCCCGGGCCCACGATCGACCGCGCGCCCTCGAAGGTCCCGTCTCCCCGTCCCAGGAACAGTTCGATGTCGGTGCCAGCGGCAGCCAGATCCAACCGGCCGTCTCCGTCGAAATCAGCCACTGCGAAAGCGCCCAGAGACTGGCTCGACGAGTACAGGGTCGGCGCCTGGAAGGTCCCGTCCCCGACGCCAAGGAGCACATTGATCCCGAGAGGGTACCCGGTCGCGACCAGATCAAGAACGCCGTCCGCGTTCCAATCCGCCGCACGGAGGGCCTGGAAGATGGAGACCGGGCTCTGCGCCGCGATCGACGGCTGACCGTAGGTGCCGTCCCCCACACCTCGCATCAGCATCAGGTCGCTGGCGCCGTTAGCAAAAAGGCGGGCGAACAGGACATCCGCGCGTCCGTCACCGGTGACGTCCGCTGCGATAATGCTCGACGCCGACAATCCGCCGAGGGTCCAGGTCACCCGGGGAGCGAACGCCCCGCCGGCCCCTGCGATGTAGCTCGAAAGGCTCGTTCCGTAATCGTCCAGCACGACCAGATCGTCCTGCCCATCCCGGTTGATATCGGCGAAGGCCAGCGAGGCCACTGATGGGGGGGAGCCCTCCATCGCGAGACGGGGTCCGACATCGAAGGCCCCGTCGGAGCGCCCGTGGAAAACATACAGGTCGCGGCTCCCAGCGCAGAGGACCGCCAGATCGGTGTTGTGGTCGCCGTCGTAGTCCCCTGATACAATCTGGAACGGGTACGAGCCGAGAGCGACATCGGGCAGGAACTCGTATCCGCCGCCCGCCGTGCTGCGCGCGATGACAAGACTGCCGGTGTTCGCGGGGCCCGGCTTGACGAATGCGAAATCAGCGCGTCCATCATGGCTCCAGTCGCCGCTCGTCATGTTTGTCGCGTAGTATCCGAGAGAGAGCAGACTGCGGCGCGCAAACCGGCCGCCGCCGGACCCCATGAGAAGCACGGCGTGCCCCAACGAGGTGTCGAGTGCCACAAGATCGGGGATGCCGTTGGAGTCGAGGCGGGCGGTCGCGACAAGGGACAGCTTCACACCGGCGGGATAACGATCGGGCGGCGCGTAACCGCCCGTCAGAGCGGCGAGCTGGATGATGACCTCGCCCGCTTCGCCCACCGACGCAAGGTCGGGGCGTCCGTCGAGATCAAGATCGACCGCCACCGCATCCGTCACCGTCTCGCCGCCGAGGACGTTGTCCATTTGCGTGAACCGACCGTCTCCAGCGCCCCGGAGGAGCCCCAGCCCACCCGCGGAACAGGGAAAGACCGCACAGCGCCGCGCCACCAGAAGATCCGGCCAGGTGTCTCCGTCCAGGTTCGCGATCGCGAGCCGGGCGATCCCGCCGCCGGTGTCCACCGTCGACATCTGATCGAACGTCTCGTCGCCGTGTCCCAGGAGCACCAGGATCGTCCCTTGGTCCGCGCCAACCGCCAGCAAGTCCTCTCTGCCATCACGGTTGAAGTCCGCGACAAAGATCGGCTGCAGCGTGTCGATACCCGAGGCCACGGGACGGATCGCGCCGAAGCGTCCGTCGCCCCGACCGGGGAGGAGGACGACGGATCCATCGCTGCGGACGGCCGCGAGATCCGGAAGATGATCGCCGTTGAAATCGCCCGCGACCATCTGCACGACGGACCCCTCGAAGGCCAGAGGGTGCACGACCGTCCAGGAGCCATCACCGCTCCCCAGCGCCACCGCCACGGGACCCGCGATGTCCAGATTCCCGTCGAGATTGAAGTCCGCTATCGCCAGCACGGTTCCGCTCAAGGAGCTGACCGGTCGACTCTCGAAGGAGCCGTCCCCCCTCCCGAGGAAGACCAGAACGTTGCCGGATAGCACGACATCGTCGATACCGTCGTGGTTCATGTCCGCCACGACAAGGGCTTTGGGCGCGCCATCCCGGCCGCTTTCGAGAGCGGGATAGGGAAAGAGCGCCGCACGAGTGTCGGCGATCGAGCCGGCGGCCGGGCTGGTGGCAATCGCGAGAGCAGCC
Source organism: Acidobacteriota bacterium (assembly GCA_036826235.1). Taxonomy (GTDB): domain Bacteria; phylum Acidobacteriota; class Polarisedimenticolia; order Gp22-AA2; family Gp22-AA2; genus Gp22-AA3. The sequence goes on from DAISWT010000053.1 coordinate 6,263, forward strand.
GGCAGCACCCAGCCGAGCGACCGGATTTTTCTCATGAATTCGACCGATCGGCACGACCCGTAGGCGACGCCCGTGAACGGTCGCGGCGCAATGCGGTGTTGGCGTGGGTCAGTGGCGAGGCAAGACGCGATCGCCGACAGGCGGAGGCCGTGACACGCCGGCAATCCCGCTCGTGCGTTCGGGCGTCCACGTTCTCCCCCGGCGGGGTCATGAAACTTATCGCGCAGACTGTCTAGAATCTATGGGGGGAGTATACACCCGCCCAAAAGGAATGATGGCAAGATTCGGGAGAGGCGTTCGGGCGGCCGACAACTCCTGTGGTGAATATCACGCACGCTTACGGACTCGTCCTCACATCATGCTCCGCGATAGCGCGGTTGATGGCCCGGGGGGTCGAAAAGACCCGGGGTCGCGAGGCCGCCGCCCGGGTCAACTCCCTCAGCGCCTGACCCGTCGCTTGAGCCGGCGATCCTGACGCAGGCGTCCCTTCTCCCTCTTGCGCCGGATCAGTTCGGCCGTCGCATCCTTCGCCGCGGCGGGTCCCTGAACGCGCGACGCAGACGTCGCAGCCGGTGCCACCGGAGCGGGCTCCACGACGGCGGCGCGCGCCAACATCTCGCTTTCCACGTCCGAGAAGTCTCCCTCGACCCGCTTGCCTGCTCGATCGACCGCCCTGTCGATGTATTTCCGCCAGAACTCTTCCACCCTCAGGTGATGAACGCCTCCCGGCAGCTTCCCGGCGAGTGTGTGCACGTCATTGGTGACCACCGTCACGTGATGACCCTGCTCCACGCGCGTTCTCGCCTCGTGAATGATCCGGTCGTCCGCCGCCCCGTCGCTGCGCCGCGCGTAGACGACCTCGAGGAACGGCTCCCGTATGACATCCGGGTTCGAGGGCAAGTCGATCCCATCGAAGACGACGAGGACCCTTTGGTTCCTCGTCTGCGCGAACCGCCGCAGTCTGTCGACCAGGCCTCGGCGGGCCTCCTCGCGGTGATCGGAGACCTGGAGCCTCTGCAGCCCGCCGATGGCGAAGATCATGTTGTGGCCATCCACGATCCAGATCCGCGTCGCGGCCATCGAAGTTCAGGTGCTCCTGCTGACCAGCGACAGGAGTCGGCCCACGGTCTTCCGGGACGCCCGCCGGCTGTCCCGCTCCAGCGCGCGGTACAGCGCCAGCACCTGCCGTCCGAGATCGGACAGGGAGGCTCCCCGCCCGCGCCATTTGGATGTGACCACCAGGGGGCCGACGAAGCAGCGGTTCATCGTCTCCACCAGCAGCCAGGCCCTGCGGTAGGACATCCCGAGAGAGCGTGCGGCCGCGGAGATCGATCCCGACCGGCCGATCGCCTCCAGAAGATCGACCTTCCCCGGTCCGAGAGCGATCTCGCCCGCCCGGGTGAGCCGCCAGCGGGGACGCGCCTCCCATCGCAGGCCCATTCAGGCCACCCGCGCCGTCAGGCGCTCAATGTATTTCATGGTATACAATGCGTCACTTCCCGCCCCGGGACCGGCCGGGTGGCGGACCGGAGGCGACCGTGCGACATCTCTCGAGCGTCGTGGCGTTCCTGCTTCTCACCACGATCCCGGGAACGGCGGGACCGTCGGCGGGGGATGCACCGCCTGCCGTCGAACTCTCATTCTACGCGGCCGCGAGCCTGCAGGACGTCCTCCGGGATCTCGCCCCACGCTGCGAATCATCCCTGGGCGTCCGGCTGGTGTTCAACTTCGGCGCCTCGAACGACCTCGCCAGACAGATCCTCGCCGCCGCCCGGGCCGACATCTTCTTCTCGGCGGACGAAGACTGGATGGACCGGGTCGCCGCGGGCGGGCTGGTCGATGCCGCTTCCCGCCGTTCGCTCCTGTCCAACCGCTTGGTGGTGGTCGGCCCCGCCGACACCTCCCTCCGCGTAACGTCGCCCGCGGAGCTGAAGCAGCCGTCCGTCCGCCGGATCGCCCTCGCCGACCCGGCGGCGGTGCCCGCCGGAAAGTATGCCAGGGCCTGGCTCGAGAAGGCCGGTCTCTGGACCGCCCTCGGCGACCGCGTCGTTCCCGCCCTCGACGTGCGCGCCGCCCTGGCGGCGGTGGAGAGCGGCGCCGCGGACGTCGGCATCGTGTACCGCACCGACGCGGCGATCTCGAAGAAGGTGCGCATCCTGTACGAGGTCCCCGGGACAGACGGGCCGCGCATATCGTATGCCCTCGCGGCCCTGAAGGGACACGGGGATCCCGGGGCGGCCCGCCGGGTGGTGGCCTGGCTCGCCGGGCCGGTGGCGGCCGGAATCTTCGAGCGCTACGGCTTCATCGTGCTGGCGCCGCCCGCGTGAGCCCCGGCCCGCTGCTCCCGCTCCTCCTCAGCCTCAAGGTCGCCGCCGTGGCGACGGCGATCATCCTGCCGCCTGGTGTCGCGCTGGGCTGGATTCTGGCGCGCCGCGCGATGCGCGGCAGGAGCGTCCTCGAGACGCTCACTGCCCTGCCGCTCATCCTTCCACCCACGGCGATCGGCTACCTCCTCCTGCGCCTGCTGTCCAGGGACGGCCTGCTGGGGGAGCGGACGCTCGGCTTCGACCCGGGACTGCTTCTGACCTGGAGGGCGGCGGCCGCCGCCTCGGCGATCATGGCCCTGCCTCTGGTCGCGAGGACCGCGCGTCTGGCGTTCGAAAGGGTCGATCCGCGTCTGGAGGCGCTGGCCCGCACGCTCGGACTCGGTCCCTGGAGCGCCTTTCTCGGCGTCACGCTGCCGCTCGCCCGTCCGGGTCTCCTGGCGGCGGCGATCCTCGGGTTCGGCCGGGCTCTCGGCGAGTTCGGGGCGACGGTCATCGTGGCCGGCAACATCCCCGGCCGCACGCAGACCCTCGCCCTGGCGATCTTCAGCGATATGCAGATTGGACACGACCGGGAAGCCATGGTCCTTGTCGGCATCACCACCGCGCTCGCTTTCGCCGCGATCTGGTGCGTCGAGGCCTTGCTGCGCTCGGGAACGCGTTCCTCCCGATGACCCGCCTGCAGCTGGATCTCACCGTTCCGATGGACCGCTTCACGCTCGCCGTTCGCTGGGAGACCCAGGCGACCTTCCTCGGTATCTTCGGTCCCTCCGGGGCGGGCAAGACGACGATCCTCGAGGCGATCGCCGGCCTGCGCCGCGGGGCCTCCGGCATGATCCGCCTCGCCGATCGCCTCTGTCTCGATTCAGCCGCGGGCGTGAGCCTCCCGCCGGAGGAGCGCGGCATCGGGTACGTCCCCCAGGAGGGGCTCCTGTTCCCGCACCGCGATCTCCTGGGGAACGTCCTCGCCGGTCGCCGCCGGGCGGAGGACTCGGGACGGCGGCTGGATCCGGAGAAGGTCCTGCGGGTCCTGGAGCTCGGCGGGCTCGAGCACCGGACCGTGGAGACCCTATCGGGCGGCGAGAGACAGCGCGTCGCGCTGGCCCGTGCTCTCTGCTCCGGCCCCGAGATTCTGCTGCTCGACGAGCCGCTGGCGGGCCTGGATGTTCCACTGCGCCACCGCATCCTCCCGTTCCTCCTGCGCGTCCGCGAGGAGTTCGCCCTGCCGACGATCCTGGTGTCCCACGATCCGACCGAGGTGCGGATTCTCAGCGACGAGATCCTGGTGCTCGCGGAGGGCAGGTCGGTCGCCTGCGGCCCCCCCGAGCGCATCTTCTCGGACCCGAGGGTGTTCCCGATGGCCCGGGACGAGGGGTTCGAGAACGCGCTCCGGGGCCAGGTGACCGACGAGCAGGACGGGATGACGCGCGTGGCGCTGTCCTCAGAATGCCACGTCCACCTGCGTGGGGAAGGCCTGGCTCCGGACCGAACGGTGCTCGTCGGGGTGCGCGCCGAGGACCTGATCCTGGCGATCGCACCTCCCCGCGGGCTGTCGGCCCAGAACGTCCTGCCGGGCGTGATCCGCGAGGTGGCGGAGCCGCCGGGGACCGCAGGGGTCGATTCCGGCGTCCCGGTCATGGTGGAGCTCGCGGGGTCCGGGCAGGTGGTGCTGGCATCGATCACGCCGCGCTCGCGCCGGGAGCTCGGCCTGCGCCCTGGTCTCGAAGTCCACGTGGTGTTCAAGGCCCAGGCCTGCCGCGTGCTCGCGGCGCTGTGAAGTTTCAATACCCAGGAGGGCGACAGGGACGTGAGCGATCTCCCACGAGGGCGGCGCAAAGTCCCGGAGGGCCAGGCTCAGGGTAGCTCCGTTCCGGGGCTCGCCCCGCTCGGGTGAATCTGCTCCACCGGAGGGATGGCGATCGGATTCAGCCCGGCGCCCAGCAGGGCGGTGTTGAGCGTCGCCAGCCCCGAACCCTTCGTTTCCAGCCAGAGAGCGAGCGCTCGGTCGAGACGCTCGTCGCAGACCGACTGCACCCGGCGTTGCGGCTCCGTCGGCGCGGCGTCACTGCCCTCGAGATCATTGTGCAGCGCGCGCAGCGTCTCGGCGATCGATTTCAGGCGAGGACCCGAGTCGCCCTCCCCTTCGGTCAAAGACGCGAGCCGATCCTTCAGGGCCGCAAGGGCCGAGGAGACGGAACCCTGCTCCTGCTTCGTCCCCGCCCGGTCGGCCAGCGCGGCGAGCCGGTCCTTCAAGTAGTCGACCTCGAGACTCGCGTCCGCGAGGCGTGCCAGCGAGCTCTCCGTCACCCGCGCCAGCTGGAGCGCCGCGGCCGCACCCGTCGAATCGAAGCTCACGCGCGGGTCGGGCCGCACCGAGAGCTTCGTGCGGTACTCGTGTCCGTCGGCCCGCAGCACGATCTGATATTCGCCCGGCAGCACCAGGGGTCCCTGGGGAAGAACCGCCGTATCGGCGCCCCATATGGTCGAGATGGTGTACTCGTACTCCGGCGCCTTGGGACGCGGATAGCGCAGGTCCCACACGAAGCGGTGCGCGCCGGCCCGGGCGGACGGCGGCGCCCCCGGACGGGTCCACTGCGGCGCGAAGTAGCGGGTCGCCTTCGTATTGGGTGGAGGCTCGTCGGATGAGAAACGCCGCACGACGGCGCCGCGCTCGTCGCGGATCTCGATTTGCAGCGGCCCCCGCGCGTCCTTCGCCAGCCAGTAGTCGATGACGGCGCCCGCGGGTGGGTTTTCTCCGGCCGGCTCTTCGGGCGGCAGCGGCGTGTCCTTGTTCTGGTTCGGGCGCACGCGGGTCCCGGGGGCGGGGG
>DAISWT010000054.1:0-8044 GCA_036826235.1 Acidobacteriota bacterium
GGGCGAAGCCGGCCCGGTCACGACCGGGCAGCTCCGCGCCCTTTCCTGGCGCTCGATCGGCCCGGCCAACATGGGTGGGCGGGTCAGCGAGATCGTCCTGGTCCCGGGCAAGCCGTCCCAGTTTTTCGCCGGCACCGGGACCGGCGGGCTGTTCAAGACCGTGAACGGCGGCACCACGTTCAGCCCGGTCTTCGACGACCAGCCGGTCCTGTCGATCGGCAGCCTGGCGATCGCCCCGAGCGACCCGCAGATCGTCTACGTCGGCACCGGCGAGGGGAACGGCCGCAACTCCTCGACCTGGGGCGACGGTGTCTACAAGTCGACCGACGGTGGCGCGACCTTCGCGCACCTGGGGCTCGACGACTCGCGCGACATCCCCCGGCTCGCCATCCACCCGAAATCGGCCGACGTGGTCTACGCCGCGGTCATGGGTCACCTGTGGGATGCCAGCCGGGAGCGCGGCCTGTACAAGACGTCGGACGGCGGCAAGACGTGGCAGGCGGTCCTGCAGATCGACGAGAACCACGGCTGCATCGACGTCGTCCTCGATCCTTCGAATCCCGAGGTGGTGTACGCCGCCATGTACGCGCGCCGGCGCACGCCGTGGTCGTTCCAGAGCGGCGGCTTCGGCGACAAAGGAGGGATCTACAAGTCGAGCGACGGCGGCAAGTCGTTCAAGCGCCTCACGGAGGGTCTGCCGCGGAAGACCGGCCGCATCGGCCTGGCGCTGTTCGCCGGCAACCCGGGGCACGTCTTCGCCGTCATCGAATCGGACGAGGCGGGCACGGCCAGCATCGACGACGTGCAGAGCCGGGCGGGCGGCGTGTTCAAGAGCGCCGACGGTGGGGCGCGCTTCACGCGCCTCAGCCCGCTGACGCCGCGACCCTTCTACTTCAGCAAGATCGTCGTCGACCCGAAGGACGAGGATCGCGTGTATGTCCTCGGGTTCGGGCTGGCGGTCTCGGACGACGGCGGCAGGACCTTCCGGGCCGACGGCGCCCCGCTCCCGCACGGTGACCTGCACACCCTCGTGATCGACCCCGCCGACACCGACCACCTGCTGATGGGGACCGACGGCGGCATCTACGAGAGCCGCGACCGATCGAAGACCTGGCGCTACCTCGACAACGTGCCGCTCGGTGAGTTCTACGAGATCGGGCTCGGGATGGATTTCCCCTACACCGTCTGCGGCGGGCTGCAGGACAACGGCTCGTGGTGCGGCCCGTCGCGCGGCACGGACCTGTTCGGCGAGAGCGACGAGAAGCGGATGAACATCTCGAATCGCGACTGGTTCACGGTGTGGGGAGGCGACGGCTACTACGTCCAGATCGACCCGCGCGACGCCCGCGTGGTGTACGCCGAGGCGCAGGAGGGCGTTCTGGGTCGCGTCGACCTCTCCACGAACCGGATCAAGTTCCTGCGGCCCGAGCCGAAGGAAGGCATGCCGCATTTCCGCTTCAACTGGAACAGCCCGTTCGCCGTGTCGAAGCACGACCCGGACGTCCTGTATCTCGGCGGGAACTACCTGTTCAGGCTGACGCGCCGCGGCGACGCGTGGGAGATGATCTCGTCCGACCTCTCCAGCCGGGACGTGGAGAAGATCATCACCGTCGGTTCCGGCGCGGAGACGCACGGGACGATCGTGACGCTCGCCGAGTCGCCGCTCGCCCGGGGGACGATCTGGGCCGGCACGGACGACGGCAACGTGCACGTCACCCGGGACGACGGCCGGACCTGGCAGAACGTAACGTCGAAGCTGAGCGGCGTTCCGAAGGGGACCTACGTGTCGCGGCTGGAGGCGTCCCATTTCGACCCCGGCGCCGCGATCGCCGCGTTCGACGGTCACCGCACCGGCGACATTCATCCGTACGTCCTGGAAACGCGCGATTTCGGCGCGACTTGGCGCCCCCTCACCGGCAACCTGCCCGAGGGCGGCCCGGTGCGGGTCGTGCGCGAGGACCCGTCCAACCAGAGTCTGCTGTTCGCCGGCACGGAGTTCGGCCTCTACGTCACGTTCGATCGCGGCCGCCACTGGGTGTCGCTGCGCGGCGATTCCCTCCCGCCGGTGCAGGTGCACGATCTGCAGATCCACCCGCGCGACCGGGACCTGGTGGCGGGGACCCACGGCCGATCGATCTATGTCCTGGACGACATCACGGCTCTGGAGCAGATGACGCCGGAGAGCCTGGCGAAGGCGGTCGTCCTGTTCAACCCGCGGCCGGCCCGCGGCTTCTACCTGGCGGAGCGCGGCGCCGTGTGGGGCAACGAGCGCTTCGGCGCCAAGAACCCCCCGTACGCCATCGTCAACTACTGGGTCAAGGAGCACTCGCCCGACGGCGCCAAGCTGACGATCGCCGACGCCAAGGGCGCCACGGTGCGCGAGCTCGAGGGGCCGTCCGAGCCGGGGCTCAACCGCATCACCTGGGACCTGACGCGCGCCAAGGAGCAGCGCATCGACCCGCCCGAGGCGCGCGAGGCCGGCCAGAGCAATTTCGTGGCCCCTGGCGAATACGACCTCACGCTGAAGGTCGGCAAGGAGACTTCGAAGTCGAAGATCACCGTCGGCTATCCCCCGGGCGTCGGTCCCGAGCCACCCGCGGGATTGAAATAGCGTCGGTATGCGGACGGGCGCCCCGGACCCTTTCCCGCTCCTGGCGCTCATGTGCTCCGTCCTGTGCGCCTGCGCGCCGGGCGGCAAGGGCGAGGGGAACGACACGGTCGCGGACAAGTCCGAGGACTACCCGATCGCGGGCTCGTCCGCGCGTGACCTGCGCTGGGCGCTCGACCGCCTCGGCCCGAGGAACGAAGAGGGCGAACGCCACGACGCGATCACCAGGTGGCGCTTCGAGTACACCTACGGCTTCGATGAATCGCGCGGGGGGTGCGCCGTCGGCGACCTCGACCTGAGCGCGCAGATCACCACGATCCTGCCGAGATGGACGGCCGATCCGGGCGCGCCGTCCGACCTCGTGACGAGATGGGCCGCGTATGTCGATTGCGCGCGCCTGCACGAGTCGGGCCACCGGCGGATCTATCTCGACTCCCTGCCGCAGTTCAGACGGCGTGCCAGGGGGCTCGGCGCGCGGCGCACGTGCGACGAGTTGTCCGTGGCCCTCGAGGCGCTGGCGCGCGCCTGGCTGGAAGAGGTCAAGGGGCTGCAGGTCGCCTACGAGACGCGCACGGACCACGGTTACGCCCAGTGCGGGCATTTCCCATGACCGCCCCGAGCTTCGTCAATCTGTTCATCGAACCCAACCCGAACTGTCCCGAGGGCTGCTCGCAGCGCTTCCAGGCCACCTCGGGGGCCCGGACCGTCCGCCTCATCCGCTACTCACCCGGCGGGGCCGAGACCTTCCTGTGCGAAGTGACCGGCTGGTCGAGCGCCGGGAACGGCACCCCCTGCGCCGCCCGCGCCGTCAGCGTGGAGGACTCCGGTGCCGGCGTGGCCACACTGGTGTACGGCGGCGACTGGGGAATCCGCCTGGCGCCGCGCGACGGGCGCGAGCCGTTCGGCGAGCCCTATCTGCTGCTCGACGACGACGCGATCCTGGAGTGAGCGCGCTCACTGACCGCGGCGCGTCTTCCCGATCGGCGCATCGAGCGCCCGCCAGAGGTACCAGCTCGCCACCGTGCGGTGCGGCCGCCAGCGTTCGCCGCGGCGCGCCACCTGCTGTGGAGTCGGCAGACCACGCGTCCGGAAGGCGCGGGCGAAGCCCTTGCGGATGCCGTAGTCGCCGACCGGCAGGACGTCGGGACGACCGAGACGGAAGATCAGCAGCATCTCCACCGTCCATCGGCCGACGCCGCGGATCGACGTGAGGCGCGTCACGATCTCCTCCTCCTCCATCCGGGCCAGGGTCGCCAGCGGCGGCACCGTGCCGTCAAGGGTCTTCGCGGACAGGTCCTTCAGCGCCGTCACTTTGGCGCGCGACAGGCCCGCCGCGCGCAGCCGTGACTCCGGCGCGCCGAGGATATCCTCGGGGCGGGGGAAGCGCTTCGGCCGGAACAGGCGGACCACGCGTCCCAGGATGGTAGCGGCGGCCCGGCCGGTCAGCTGCTGATAGACGATCGCCTCGGCCAGCGCCCTGAACGCGCTCTGCATCGTCTCGAGCTCGAGACGGCAGGGCCCGACCCGATCGATCAGCCGTGCCAGGATCGGGTCGGATCGTGTCAGCGCCCCGATCGCCTCGGCGTGATCGTGTGCATGCCGCCCGGATCGCATCGTGTGGCTCTCCCCTGCCGCGTCCGCCGGCGCGATCATAACCCGGCGGCCCGGCACCCGTGCTAGAGTGTGCCCCCTTCGGGGCCGGAAATTCTTTGGGAGGCAACCGTGCGATCCTCGATGATGACGCGACACGGTTCGTGGACGATGTCCCTTCTCTGCGCGACGGCGGGTGCCTGGCTTGGTGCCGGCCCGGCGCTGGCCCATTCCGGGGCTCCGCCCGCGCCTCAGCCCGAGGAGGCGCAGACCCCCAAGTTCAAGCTGGAGAAGCTGACCGACCGGGCCTACTGCCTCTACGGACGAGGCGGGAACGTCGGCTTCCTGGTGACCGATACGGGGGTCGTGGTGGTGGACGACGAGTTCGAGGAGGTGGCGCAGGGGATCGTCGACCAGATCCGCTCGGTCACCGACCGGCCGATCCGCTATCTGGTGAACACCCACTACCACGGCGATCACACCGGGGGGAACCCGGTGTTCGTCAAGTTCGCCGAGATCATCGCGCACGAAACCGTGCGGCCCCGCCTGCTGGAATACCCCGAGACGGTCCGGCGCACCTTCCCGGACCGCAAGAAGCAGATCGAAGCGGAGATCGCCGGTCTGAAGGACCCGGCGGACCCCTACCGCATCGCCCTCGAAAACGACCTCGGTCTGCTGGACTTCTTCCTGAAGACCGCCGAGGCCTTCAAGGTGAAGCCGGCCGCCCCGCCGGAGCTGACCTACGAGGGGCAGGTGCGCCTGTGGCTCGGCGGCGAGGAGGTGGACATCTTCCACGTCGCCCCCGGCCACACGGACGGCGACTCGATCGTCTACTTCCCGAAGGAGAAAGTCCTGCACATGGGCGACCTGTTCGTGAACGGCATGTACCCATTCATCGACGACCTGGCGGGCGGGTCGGCGCGCGGCTTCGTCACCAACATCGATCGCGTCCTGTCGATGGTCCCTTCCGACACCAAGGTCATTCCGGGCCACGGCAGCACGGCCGACGTCGCCGCGCTGCGGCACTTCCGGGCGTTCATGTCCGATCTCATCGACCAGGTGCGCAAGGCGACCCAGTCCGGCATGTCGAAGCCGGACGCGGTGCGCTTCATCAAGATGGATCAGTACCCCGAGATCAAGCCCCTGTCCCGCACGCTTGGAAACGACGTCGCCGCGGTCTACGACGAGCTCAAGACGGGACGCTGACCTTGCAGGGGGATGAGGGAACACCCCTAGATAGCCTATGGGGTATAGACCCCTCTTGCCTCGTTCCTGGAATCGCGGGTAAATAGACACCTGCATCCGCCTCACAGGCGTCCGCTCCTCTGATTGTGTGTCACGCCGGCAACGCTTGAAGACATGCCGGCAGTTCGGGATGTGCCGTCCAGGCGAGGAGGACGCGCTTGAACGACAACGTCCAAAAGTCCCCCAGGCGCCTTGGCCGTCGCGGCGGGTGGCCCCCTGTGTCCGTCAGAGGGAACCAGACCCGCCTTTTCTTCGACCGCTTCCCCCATGCGATGTGGATCTTCGACCGGCGCACGCAGGCCATCCTCGGCGTCAACCAGGCGGCCGTCGCTCTGTACGGATACTCGCGAGAGGAGTTCCTCGGGAGGACGTTGAACGACCTCTACACGGAGGAGGAGCGCCCCGCCCTGCTCCACGATCTCTCCACCCTGTACGGCGAGCCGGACGGCTGGGCGCCCTCGCCCAGAACCTGTCGCCGGCTCCGCCGGAAGGACGGGACCATCCTCGACGTCGAGGTCATCTGGACCCCCTTCCTCGACCGGGGCCGGGAGGAGATCCTGGCCGTCTTCCAGGACGTCACCCAGCAGAGACGCACCGAGGAGCGATTGCGCTTCCAGGAGGCCATCGTCTCCCAGGTCCACGACGCGATCTTCGCGATCGACAACCGGCGCCGAATCATCTACTGGAACCGGGCGGCGGAGCGGCAGTACGGCTTACCGGCCAAAGAGGCGCTGGGTCGCCCGCTCCCAGACATCGTTTCATGCCGCTGGCTCTTGCCGGAAAACGAGCGTGCGGTCATCCAGTCGCTGTCCGAGGTGGGCGCCTGGCATGGCCACGAGACCCACAGGAGGAGGGACGGCGAGCCGATACGGGTGGAATCGTCGGTGACGCTCCTCAGGGACGATTGCGGCGACCGGATCGGTCTTCTCGCGGTGGTCCGCGACGTCACCGAACGCGCCCGCTCCGAGGAAAAACTGCGAGACAGCCAGCGACAGCTCCTGGAGGCTGAAAAGCTTGGACACATCGGCGCCTGGGAGTGGGACGTCGCGACCGGCGCCCAGATCTGGTCGGATGAGCTGTACCGGATCTTCGGAATCGAGCCCGGGCGGATCCCTGCGACCTTCGAGGGATTCATGAGTCTGGTCGGAACCGAGGACCGACCTGCGGTGCGGGCCTCCGTCGAGAACGCCCTTCGGGATCATCAGCCCTTCTCGCGCGAATTCACGATCCGCCGCCCCGGCGGCGTCATCAGGACCGTCCTGGCCTGCGGCGAGGTCCTGGTGGACGGCTCCCGGCGGCCTGTCCGTCTGGTCGGCGCCACTCTGGACATCACCGACCGCAAGCGCGCCGAAGCCGAGCGAGCACGGTTCCTGGAAAACGAGCGCTCCGCCCGCGGTGCGGCCGAGGCGGCGGCGGCGCAGCTCGAGGTCCTCTCCCGCCGCCTGGTCGAACTGCAGGAGGCCGAGCGGCGGAGCCTCGCCCGCGAGCTGCACGACGAGATGGGGCAGCTTCTGACGGGGCTCCGGCTGCTTCTGACGACCGATCGCCGCGGTGTCCCGGGGCGAACGCGGGAGCGGCGCACCGGCGACACACGCGGGAAGATGATGAGCATCATCAGCGAGCTCATGAAGCGCATTCGCACCCTCTCCATGGATCTGCGTCCGGCGATGCTCGACGATCTTGGACTCCTGCCCGCTCTGCGCTGGCACTTCAAACGATATGGCGACCAGACGGGTGTGCGCGTCAAATTCGTGCAAGCCGGGCTCGAGGGGCGCCTGGAGCCCGCGCTCGAGATCGCCACCTTCCGTATCGTGCAGGAAGCGCTGACCAACGTCGCGCGCCACGCCGGAGTCGCCGCCGCCTCGGTCGACCTCCAAAGGGACGATGATCGCCTGCGGATCCGCATCGAAGACAGGGGGCCGGGCTTCGACGTCGAGTCGGCCCTGCGCTCGCCATCGAGCGGTCTGGCCGGCATGCGTGAGCGGGCCCGCCTCATGGGCGGTTCCCTTTCGATCGAGTCTCAACCGGGAGGGGGCGGCACCCGACTGACGGCCGAACTCCCCCTCGGTCCCGCGTCCGGGCCCTTGCCGCGGAAATAACCCCCCCGCCCCGTCCCGATTCAACGACACGGTGAAACCGGAAGCGCCCCGGGGCACAATAGGCGGCGCATGCTCTCGACCGGGCGAGGCAGATGAGCGCGCGCGGCAGGGTCGCCGTCCTGTTCAGGAGTGCCCTGGGCTTCGTGTTCCTGGCGGCCTTTCTGTCCATGGCGGTGCAGCTGAGGGACCTCGCGGGATCGCGCGGCCTCCTGCCGTGGGCCGATTTCCTGGGACGGCTGAGCCCCGGCACGACCGGAGCGCTCACCCGCTTCCTGTCGTTTCCGACTCTCTTCCTGTGGCTGCACCACGACGCGGCCCTCACCCTCGTGCCCAGCGCCGGCGCGGCAATCGCCATCCTGCTCATGCTCGGGCTCGGGGGCCGGGTCGTGCCGTTTGTCCTGTGGTTCCTGTACCTGTCCTGCGTCACGACGGGCCGGGACTTCTTCTATTACCAGTGGGACAATCTCCTTCTGCAGGCGTCGTTTCTCGCCATCTTCCTGCC
>DAISWT010000054.1:8064-11399 GCA_036826235.1 Acidobacteriota bacterium
GCTGCTCGACCTCATGCGGGGCCGCCGTCTGCCGGAGCCGTCACCGATCGTCGTCTTTCTCCTGCGCTGGCTTTTGTTCCGACTCCTGTTCGAGTCGGGACTCGCCAAGATCGCCGCCGGGGAAGGCACCTGGCTGAACCTGTCGGCGATGACCTACTACTACGAGACCGCGCCGCTGCCGTCCTGGGGCGGCTGGTTCGTGCAGCAGTTTCCCCTCTGGTTCCACCACGTCTCGGTGTTCTTCACGTTCTTCGTCGAGCTGCCTCTGGCCATTTGCATTTTTCTGCCGCGCCGCTTTCGCCAGGCGTTCTTCCTGATCCATCTCCCCTTCCAGGCGTCGATCGGCTTCACGTCGAACTACGGCTTCTTCAACCCGCTGTCGGCCGCCCTGAGCCTGATGGTTCTCGACGATCGCAGCCTGGACGAGGCGCGGCGCCTGTCGCGCCGTGTTCTCCGCAGGACGCCCCCCGTCGAGGCCGGTGCTCCGGCGACCGCCGCACCCGCGCCGGGCGAGGCCACGGCCGGCCGCAGCGCGAAATGGCGTCGCGCTCTGCCCCTGGTGGCGCTCTCTCTCCTGGCGTTCTGCGTCGTGTCGGCATCGGTGCTGGAGGGTCTCGGCTATTTTCTGCGCGGTCCGATCCTCGGCTGGGACACCTCCCGGGTGCGCGGTCTCTACGCCCCCTTCCGGACCGTGAACGTCTACCATCTCTTTCCTGGAATCGTGCGCCAGAGGATCGATGCGGAGATCGAGGGATCGGACGACGGCGTCGAGTGGAGGCCGTATCACCTGCGCTACGCCCCGGGCGATCCAGGCGTGGCACCACCGATGACCTATCTGCACAACCCGCGCCTGCCGTTCCACTACTCGTTCCTGACGCTCGGGCGCGGGCGCCGGGACCAGGAGTACCTCAATAACCTGGCGACGCGTCTGTGCTGCGATCCCGCGGCGGTGCGCCATCTGTTCACGGACTTCCCGTTCCCGGCGGGCGGGCCGAAGGCGCTGCGATTGGTGTACTACCACGACCGCTTCGGGACCTGGGGCGACCTGTCACTCGGAAATTACTGGTTGCGCGAGCGGGTGGGCCAGCCGTCACGCCCGCTCACCTGCTCCTGCCCCCCCGCTCCGTAGGTGCCTGCCTCTCAGAACATATAGGCCGCCCCGAGACCGAAGTACTCCACTCGGACCGGGAAGAACTGTCCGTGGGGCGCGTGCCCCCGGTAGTACTCGACGAGGAGCTCAAGGGAGCGGGCGTCGCCGTACGGGCTCTTGAACATCAACCCGGCCTTGGCGCTGGCGTCGCGGTCCCAGCGGGTCTCGTTCCAGGCCTGCACGTCGAGACCCGCGATGATGCGGGAAGTGCGCCAGTGCACCGGGTTGCCGCGGTACTCGGCGCCGACCTGGAGGCGGTTCCGTCCCAGCCCCGACGGATCGATCGCCACGATGTGCGTGCTGCCCAAGTAGAGCCGGCCGCCGTCACGCTCGTACGAGCCGAGGAGCTCGATCGCCTCGTAGCTCAGGTTGATCCGGGTGACCCGCGGGACCGGCTGCACGTCCTGGGGCTGCAGCAGGAACTCGTCCCCGAGATGCGACGACTGATGGAACAGGCGGAAGCGGGCCGACCAGGCTCCGCTGCGGTAGCTGAGCGGGAACCCGACGATGTAATCGGCGTTCAGAAGATCGAACGAGGGGGAATCGAGGTTGAAGATCGCGAACACCGCCCCGCTGATGCCGACCTGCCAGCCGTCGCCTGCGTTGCCGCGCGGCCAGCGCACCAGCCCGAACTCCTCCCCGAATCCGACCGAGGCGATGTCGAACTCGCCGGACTCGGTGCGCCAGTGCTGCCACGTGGTGTGGAAGCGCGGCTGCTTCTGGTCGGCGAACGGCGCGGCGAACAGATCCCCGGCGGGGAAACGCACCGTCCCGCGACCGGGTGGAGGACGATGCCAGTCGGTCCAGGTCCGCCAGCGCCGGCGGGGGGTCCCGGTCTCGACCTCGAGGTGGTTGACGACGCGCACGACGCCGGCGAACGAGCCGATCGTCGTGACGACCCGATCGATCTCCTCCGGAGAATCGAGGAACCCCGTCAGCGTCACGACACCGTCCCGCACCTCGACGTTGACGCGCTCCGGTCCCATGCGCATGGTCTGCTCGAGCCAAGAGACGACGTAGCCGCGCAGGTAGGCGTCCGAAGCGGCTTCGGCGGGTCCCGGGCTGACCGCGGCCGCGGCCGGGTGGTGGTGGACAAGCACACCTAAAAAAATACAGGTGACTACATCAGCGGCGCGCATCGGTGGCGTATCCTAGCCTATTCGCTTGACGGCGATGCAATCGGGCGGTAGTTTCCAATGTTGCCTCGGACTGTCTGGATGCCGACCGTGCTGATGCGACCGACGGGAACACCAGGGCGACGGCTCACGCCGGCGCTCATCGCCGCCCTCTCCTGCCTCGTCCTGATCACGGCGGATCAAGGCGCGAGTTCCGCTCCTTCCGTGCCGCGACCGGAGACGGGCGCCGAGCGCCTGGCGCGGCTGCGCGCGCGCGTGCGCTTGAAGCTGGTTCGGAAAGGGGGCGCCGCTGTTCTGAAGGCGTCGGGAGCGCCGATCGGCCCGGCCGCCCCGGTGGACCGGGCCTTCTCGCCGGAAGTGCAGGCCAACAGCGGCGTGCCCGGCACGGAGAGCGAGACGTCCATCGCGGTTTTCGGCAGCCACGTCGTCGTCGGCTACAACCAGATCAACGGTAACAAGGGGAGCGGCGTCGCCTACTCCACGGACGGGGGCCTGACCTACACCGACAGCGGCGGACTGCCGGTGGGTGGTAACCCTCCCAAGGAGCTCCTCGGGGACCCGAGCGTCACCGTCTGCGGGGACGGCACCTTCTACTACGGCAGCATCTACTTCCCCAACAGCACCGACTCGGCCCTTGCGGTGAACGCCGGGACCTTCTCCGGCACGACCCTGTCGTGGACGAACCCCAGGGTCGCGGCCGTGTCGAGTCCCGACTTCCTGGACAAGCCATGGCTGACCTGCGACCGGGCCACCAATACGTTGTACATCGCTTACACGCGCTTCGTGAACGCCAACCTTGGCCTGCCGGGGCCCCTGCAGGTCGAGATCATCAAGTCGATCGACGGCGGCAACACCTGGACCGCGCCGATCGTCCTGGAGAACAGCCCGACCGAGTCGGTGCAGATCGGCTACCTCGCCATCGGTCCGAACAGCGAGGTGTACACGCTGTGGGAGCGCGGCGTCGACGACATCACGGTCGCCGACACCCAATTGGAGCTCCGCCGCTCGTTCAACTTTGCGGCGACCTTCGACCCGAAGGTCGTGGTGCG
>DAISWT010000055.1:0-7200 GCA_036826235.1 Acidobacteriota bacterium
CTTAAATCCTGGTGCCGCTCAGGCGCTGGCGCTGACGGAGGCGGGACTCCGGGACGGCAAGGTGCTCGACGCCGTGTGGTCGGAGCGCAAGGGGCTGAGCCCTTATGGCGTGGCGCTCGCCGGTCTGGCGCTTCTGGCGGCCGGCGACACGCGCGCCGGCGACGCCGCGGCCCTGCTCGAGGCCGCAGCGGTGATCGAGGTCGGCGAGGCCCACTGGCAGGTGGACCGCAACGACCTGATGGAGTTCGACGGCGACACCTCCGCCGAGGCGACCGCGTATGCGGTGAAGCTCCTCACGCGCCTGCGACCCGCGAGCCCCCTGCTGCCGAAGGCGGCGCTCTGGCTGGTCAATCATCGCGACCAGGGCGACTACTGGTGCTCGACCGAGCAGACGGCGATGGTGATCTTCGGTTTGACCGACTATCTCAAGACGAGCGGCGAGCTGAAGCCCGACTTCCACGCCACGGTCTTCGTCAACGATCGCGAGGTCCTGACGCGCCGATTCGGGGCCGGCGACGCGCTCGCCACCGGCCCGGCCGTCGTGCGTCTGCCCGCCGCCGACCTCCCGGCCGGGAAGAACGCGGTCCGCGTCAGCAAGACCGGCCGCGGGACCCTGTACTGGTCGGCGCGCGCCACCTACGTCTCGAGCGAGAAGCGCCTGGAGAAGAGCGGCAGCGTGTCGCTCAACCTGCTGCGCGACTACTACCGGCTCGTCCCCGAGCAGAAAGGCGAGACCATCGTCCACCGGCTGGTGCCGCTCGAGGGGGAGCTCCATCCGGGCGACGTCCTGGTGGGACGGCTGACGCTGAGCGGCGGGCGCTGGCGCTACCTGATGATCGAGGACCCGATCCCGGCCGGCACCGAGTTCGTCAAGCGGGACGATCTCTACGAGATCGTCGACCGGCCGCCCTGGTGGACCACCTACTGGACCCGGCGCGAGCAGCACGACGACCGGGCCGCCTTCTTCGAGACCTATTTCGACGGCCGGCAGTCGCAGTACCTGTATCTCTTGAAGGTGGTCAATCCCGGGCTGTTCAAGGTCGGCCCGGCCCGTGTCTCGCCGATGTACCAGCCGCAGTATTTCGCGACCAGCGAAGCGCGCCAGGTGACGGTGCGATGAGAGAGGCCCTCGCGGTGGTCTGGCGCGACAAGCGTGTGCTCGCCCTGCACCTTGCCGGCAACCTCGTCCTGTTCGGTCTCGTCTGGGTCTGGCTGTCCATCCCGGAGTCGCGTATCTGGCACCTGCTGCTGTCGGCGTCGCTTGCCGGTGTCATCCTGCTCGGCGCCCTCTGGCTGCACGGCGCGACCATGCGGCTGTTCCGCCGGACGGATCCGGACGGGCCGGCCGCCGTGGTCGAGTCGTTCCGCGCCACGCGCGAGCGGTTACCCGCCCTGCTGGTCTGGGCGGCGTCCTCCTGGATCAGCTTCGCCCTGATCGCCCGTGTCGCGGACCTGGTCCCGGGTGTCGCGGAGTGGGTCTCCTCGGCGCTGACCTTCCTCGTGCGCAGACCGGTGCCCTCCCGCTGGACGGAGGTGACGCTGGCGGTTCCGATCGTCCTGCTCAGATGGATCGCGGTGCCGCTCCTGCTGCTCATCCTCGGGAGCGCCGTGTCCGAACAGGGATTCGGCGCCCTGCGCGGCGGCGCGTTGGATCGGGCGCTGGGTGGAGCGCGGGCGGCCGGTCTCTGGCTGCGCTGCGCCCTTCTGATCGCCGTCGGCGTCGGGGTGCCGTGTCTTCTGGTGCACTGGGTGCCGGTGCTCGCGGGGATTCCCGCGCAGGCCGCGAGCATGACCGTCCGCTTCCTCCTGGCCTATTCAACGATGATCGCTTCCTGGCTGGTCCTCCTCGCCCTGGTCGGGCGTGCCGGCCGGGTCTCGGAGCCTCCCCCGATCGTCGGCTCACCCGCCGGGTAGAGGCGGCCCGCCACGCTCCAGCCAGGCGAGCACCCGCGCCTCGCCGTGCGCCGCCACGAGACTCTCGACTCGAGCCAGGGCCTCGGCGTAGGAGCGCCGCATCTCCTCGGGGCCGGCCGGGTGACGCAGGGCCCGGTCGAGTTCCCCGGGAGCGGCCGCCGTGGGACGCGATCGCGGTGGCGGCTCCCGCCCGGCGCCGGCGAGATGGAGGACGACCCCCTCGCGGAACCAGAGCGGAGTCGCGGGGTCGGCGCGCTGCTCGACCAGCAGGTGCAGGATCTCGTGGCGGACCGTGCTCTCCAGGGACCCGCTCGCGCGCAAGGTCGCCGCCGGTTGCAGCCGCGTCACGCCGCCTTTCGTGCTGGCCGCGACCCAGCCCGGCTCGCCGGTGGCGTTGCGGAACACCGCGACCGAGGGATAGACGGTGATGTGCGGGCGTCTCTCCAGGGTCCAGCCGGAGCGTTCCTCGGCCTCGCGGACCAGGCGATCGGCCAGCGCCGCCAGCGGCGCGTCGTCCGCCGGCCGTGTGGTGAGGAGATCGACGCGCTCGCCGCCAAGCGCCCGCCACGTCAGGCCGCCCGCGGTCAGACCGACCGTCGTCCCGGGATAGTAATGAGCGAGGATGTCCCGATAGTCCCGTCCCGACTCTCCCATCCGGTCGGCTCCCGCCTGACAAAGACCGACGCCGTGCCCGGCGCCGTAGCCGTGAAACAGGAAGAGATCGCCCTCCCGTCGCACCTCGTAGAGATCGCTCCTGATCCGATCCCAGCCGATGGTCCTGCCGATCTGGAAGCGGAGCTGCGACGCCGGGACGATGACCTCCTTCGTTCCGCGCAGACGGAGGGTGCGGGCGCGTCCCGACGGAGTGCGGTCCCCGACCTCGATGGCGCGCAGCTCACCCGGGACGCGCAGACCGGCCGCATCCAGCGTCCGCCGCATCTCCTCTTCCGTGATCTCGGCGCTCCACTCGCGCCGGCCCCGGTCCGTGCAGTACGGATCTTCGATCCGCCGCAGATAGGGCAGCCTCGGCCCGCCCCAGACGTTCCGGGCCTCCTCCGTTTCGCCGCCGCAGTCGGCGTGGTAGTAGGTCGCGGCCGGCTCGCCCTCCCACCACAGCAGCTCCCCCTCCGTCGCCTGCGCGGCGCCGCGCATCCTGTCCGTCACGGCCGCCAGCCGCAGGTCCTGGCAGTGCGTGGTATCGCAGAAATCGAAACCCTCCGCTGCGTGGCGTCCCCGGAACCTCGCCGCGAACGTTCGCGCCGCCACCGCCATCGCCTTGAGCCCCTCGTCCGACACAAAGCCGCCGCTTTCTCCCGCCAGCACGGAGGCGACGTACTCTTCCAGGGACAGGCGCGCCGTCAGCAGAAGACGCCCCCCCTCGGCCCGCACGCCGAGCGGTGACGGCATCCGGAGGCGCAGCGGATCGTTCGACGCGCCCTGCAGCGCGAACTCGCCGCTGATCTCGGCGCGCGTCACGGCTTCCGGCGCCGCCCCGCCCCACCGGCCGCCCCGCTCCAGCAGCAGCCGTCCTCCGTCCGCGGTCAGCCGGGCCGTCCGCGCGAGCGGCTCCGCGCGGCACGGGGGACACACCCGCATCCGCGCTCCGGGCCTCAGAGGCTCGATCTCGATCCGCGCCGGCGGCCGCAGCCAGTCGAGACGCACGTCCACCTCCTGCGGATCGGCCCGACACGGCGTGGCGGCCCGGCTCGCGAACAGCACGAGCGAAGCCAAAGCCATGGTCCACGCCGCGCCAACCCGCGAGCGCCGGGCCGGAGTCACGACCTCTCCCGCCATGCCGCCCAGGCGGCGAAGATCTGACGCGCCACCGGGGCGGCGTCATCCCCGCCCTGGCCGCGCTCCAGAAAGACGACCAGGACGATCTCCGGCCGCTCGGCGGGCGCGTATCCCGCGAACCAGGCATGCGTCCACGGCCCCTCGGAAGCGGCCGCGGTGCCGGTCTTGCCGGCGACGGCGAGCCCACTCGGCGGCGCCCGCCGCCCCACCCCGAAGGACGTGGACGCCTCGAGACCGGCGTAGAGCGGCGCCAGCAGGACCTGCCGTGGACCGCTGTCCGCGCGCCCGCGCGCCAGACGGCGGTAGGCCTCCGCCAGACCGAGCGGCGTCACTTTGATGCGCGCCTCGCCGAGCGCCTGCAGCCGCTGCTGCTCGAGGTCGTTCACCGGCAGGACGACGCCGACCCCCTCGCCCCTCACGAGACCGGTCCGCGCGGTCAGGCCGGCACGCTCGAAGGCATGCAGCAAGGTCTCGCCGGAGACCTCACCGGCGAAGTGGGCGAAGTAGTTGTTGCAGGAGTAGGCAAGCGCCGTGGCCGCGTCCAGCGGCTCGGGCGTCGCCACGTGGGTGCAGTCCATCCGCCGCCCGGCGATCTTCAAGTCACGGCCGCACACGAAAGGCGTTTCGGCCCGGACCGCCCCCGACTCGAGCAGCGCCAGGAGCGTGAACGGCTTGAGCGTCGAACCGGGTGGGACGAGCCGGCGGGCGGCGAGGTCCAGGTCGTACCGGGCCAGCAGCCGATCCGATTCGACGTCGAGGACGACGGCGCAGCCTTGATGGCCGTCAAGCGCGTGGTCGACGGCGCGCTGCAGATCTTTGATGACTCCGGCGGCGGCCCCGCTCGCCGCACGCGTGCCGGCCGGGGCGTTGCCCGCGTCGAGACCCTGGACCATGGCCAGGAGCGCGCACATCGCGCCCGCCCTTATCGGCATCTCCACAGCTAGACCTTCCCGAGCAGGTGGATCGACCCAGTCGGCTGGGGTGAGCCGCCCTGCGGCTCGTCGGTGACCGCGGCGGCGACGACCGGGCCTGCGTCGGGCGGCACCTGCACGGTGCCTGTCGCCGGACCGGCCGCCGGATCGAAAGTGCCGGCGCTGATCTTGCGCTTACCGGTGATCAGCCAGAGCTGGTAGGTCCGGCCCGGCGGCGGCGCTTGCAGGTTGGCCGCATAGAGCTGCCAGGAGGTCTGGCTCCTGTCCCAGAAGATACGGGCGGCGCTGCCCGCGCCGGGTCCCTGGCCTTCGAGGTTGACCACGACGACGCCGGGCGTGCTCACCAGGCGGATCGTCTCTCCGGCCCGGCGCACCTCCTCGCGCAGAGCGGTCATCGCCTGATCCTGCCTGGCGAGCTGCTGCTCCTGCCGCGTGATCTGCGAGCGCAGCGACTCCATGACGGCGGCGTGGCGCCGTTCCAGCGCTCCCCCGGCGAGGAGCGCGCCGGCGAGGGCCGCGGCGACGGCGGAGATCGCGGTCCGCCTTCGGGAGGCGCCGGGCGACGCGGCGCCGGCCTCCCTGCCGACCGCCG
The DNA here is from genome assembly GCA_036826235.1 of Acidobacteriota bacterium. Lineage (GTDB taxonomy): Bacteria > Acidobacteriota > Polarisedimenticolia > Gp22-AA2 > Gp22-AA2 > Gp22-AA3. The sequence goes on from DAISWT010000055.1 coordinate 5,233, forward strand.
CCATCAGCCGCGCCTTCGCCAGCGGCGACGGCTCCTCGGCCGGCAGGGCGTACGGCATCTCCGCGAGGGCCGCGGAGGTCGCCGACAGCTCCGCGACGCAGCGGGGGCAGCCGCCCTCCAGGTGCTCGCGCAGCTTCGTCTCCTCGTCACGATCGAGGAGACCGACGACGTGCAGCGGCACCAGGTCTTTCAGCTCTTCACAGCGCATGACACCCTCGCTTCACGACGTACCGACCCCTCATGTCTGGAACTGAGCCGCCAGCTTCTCGCGCAATCTCAGGAGACCCTGCCGGATGCGGGTCTTGACTGTCCCCAGCGGCTCTCCGAGGGCGGCGGCGATCTCGGAGTGCGACAGCCCTTCGTAATAGGCCAGCTCGACAGCGCGTCTCTGCTCAGGCGACAGCGCCTCCAGTGCCGCGCCGATGCGGCGGCGCTTGAGCACCAGGTCGGCCGCTCCCTCCGGCCCGCCGCCGGCGTGAGGAGCCTCACCCCCCTCGCGTCCGGCGCGTGTCAGGACGTCGAGAGCCGTGTCGCGGCGCCCGCGGGCGCGCAGACGGTCGATGGCGCGGCTGCGGCACAAGGTGATCAGCCAGGCGCCCACCGAGCCGCGCGAGCGATCGAAGCCGCCGGCCTGCCGCCAGGCCTGCAGGAACACGTCGGTGAGAATCTCTTCGGCTTCCGCGCGATCCCGCACGATGCGCAGGGCGAGAGAGAAGACCACGCCGCGGAAGCGGTCGAAGAGCGACGAGAGGGCCTCCTGGTCGCGCGCCTGCATGCGCGTCATCAGGACCTCGTCGGGAATGGAGGGCACCGGTGTCATCTCCGGGAGCGTGCCCGAGACTGGTCCGGGCGGGCCCCCTTCGCCCGAGCGCCTGGCCCGGTCCGGCGTCAACCGGATCTACGCCGGCGGGTCCTCCGCCGGATGGCTCGGGCGGCGGGGCGCCGCTCTCCGGAACCGGCGCGCCGGGCGGTCGTCATGATAGGCGATCGGGGCGCCCTTGTCGTCCGTCGCGGATCAATCCGGACGGCGCCCCGCCGGCGTAGAGGAGAGTGAACGACGGGCATCGTGGCCGGCGCGTGGCCGGCGGCTTCACGCCATTCTCGAGGAGAAAGACCACCATGATCGATCCACTTGTCCCGAGGGCCCTGGTCATCGTCGGACTCGCGGCGACGCTGGCGTCCTTCGTGCCGGCTCCCGCGCTGGCCGCGAGCCACAGGGAAGCGCCTCTGATGATGCTCGATCCGGCCGCCGACATCACGGACGTGTACGCCTTCGTCGGCTACGACGATGCGAACCTGTCCCGCGCTCCGGAGGACCGCAAGGTCACGCTGATCATGAACGTGGTGCCCGGCCAGGAGCCGTCCTCCGGGCCCAATTACTTCGCCTTCGACGACAGCGTCCTGTACCAGTTCAAGATCGACAACGACCGTGACGGCAGGGATGACATCCGCTACGAGATCCGCTTCCACACCGACACGGTCACCCCGGGCCAGTTCCTGGCGACTCTCGCCCTGCCGCCGGTGACCGCCCTCGACGGGCCGGGTTCGGAGGGCTTGTCCCGCAAGCAGCACTACACCGTGACGGAAGTCCGCGACTGCGGACGGAACTGCGCCCACCGGCGCCTGCTGTTCGAGGGACAAGTGCTGTCGGCGGTGCCCTCGAACATCGGACCGCGCACCATGCCCGACTACGCGGCCCTGGCGGCGAAGGGGATCTACCGCGACGATGCGAGCGGCATCCGCGTGTTCGCCGGCCAGCGTGCCGAGACCTTCGCGATCGATCTGGGCGCCGTGTTCGACACGCTGAACCTGCGCGTCGAGAACGCCTCGCCGCTCTCCATCGTGCGTCCTCCTCTGCCGGTGCAGACCGCCGCCGAGGACGCCGACGACACGAAGAATCCGTTCGGCATCAACAGCTTCAGCGGCTTCAACATCAACACGATCGCCCTCGAGGTGCCGATGACGCGG
>DAISWT010000055.1:7210-8048 GCA_036826235.1 Acidobacteriota bacterium
CTGGGATATCGGCCGAGGTTTGGAATTCAACAGGGCCTGCCTCCGACGGCCGAGACCGGCACGATCGGCCTGTACGCCACGACGTCGCGCCGCACGGTGACGCTGCGCCCCGCCGCTCTGGCGGGGTTGCGCGCCCGCGACGTCGAGGGCCGCTTCCGATCCCGGGATGAAGGGGAGTGGAGGCAGGTCTCCCGCATGGGCAACCCGCTGGTCAACGAGCTCATCATCTCGATCGGCATGAAGGACCAGTGGAACGCCACCGAGGCGGAGGAGGAGGCGCAGTTCCTGCCCTTCTATCGCAGTCTGGCCGTGGCGCAGGCCCTGCAGCTCGTGACACACTCCGCCGCCTTCCCGGATGGCGTCCCCGTGCCCCCCAACCCGCGCGAAGACATCGTGAGACTCCTGACCAAGTACGCCGGCCAGAACCCGGACCCGAACGTCGGGCCCTTCTCGGAGCTGCTGCGTCTCGACATGACCGTCCCCCCGACGCCGCCGGCGCAAATCCGGCGCCTGGGGCCTCTGGCGCACCTGGCCGACGGCACTTCGAGCCCCGATCTCGCCGGCTTTCCTAACGGGCGCCGGCCGAACGACGACGTGACCGACATCGTGGTGCGCGTCGCCGGCGGTCCGAACTACGTCGCCAATTACGTCGGAGACGGAGTAGGCATCAACGAGAAGGGCATCACGCCCGATTTTCCGTTCCTGCCGACCCCCTACGACGGCCGGAACCGCGTGCACAGGGACCCGGGTGAATAGGCGGGCCGCCTGGGCGGGGCTCGCAGGCGCCTTCGTCCTCACGGCGGGATTAATGCTCGCGATGGGCGTGTCCGGCGACGCG
>DAISWT010000055.1:8068-11397 GCA_036826235.1 Acidobacteriota bacterium
TCCCGCCGCACGCCGGCGGGCGACCGGACCCCGCTGGCGTCCCATCGACCGCCGGCGCCAGCCGGCTCGCCGGCCCGAGCGAACGCCGCATCGCCAGGCTGGAAGCGCGTCTCGTCGCCGGACCGTCGGACCCGGAGATCCTCGCAGGGCTGGCGGCGGCCTACATGGATCGCGGACGCGCCACGGCGGACGCCTCCTGGTACGCGCGCGCCGAAGCCGCCTGTGACAGGTCACTTCAGGTGGTCCCTGGCAATTACGCGGCGGTGCGCCTGCGGTCCTGGATCCTCGCGGGCCAGCATCGCTTCCAGGAGGCGGCCGCGGCCGCGCGCGCCGCAATCGGAACGCGCCCATCCGATCCCTGGAACTACGGCACGCTCGGGGACGCGCTTGCGGAGACCGGAGACTACGAGGGCGCGACACTGGCCTTCCAGCGGATGATCGACCTGCGGCCCGACACCTCGTCCTACGCGCGCGGCGCTTACCTGCGCGAGCTCTTCGGAGACACCGACGGCGCGATCGAGCTGATGTCGCTGGCCGCCCGCTCCGCGGACTCCACCGACCCCGAAAAGGCGGCGTGGTGCCGCGCGCAGCTGGCGGACCTGCGTTTCTCGAAGGGCGACCTGGCGGGTGCCGCCGACGACTATCGCGCCGCCCTCGAACTCGCGCCGTCCTCGCACGCCGCCCTGGCCGGGCTGGCACGGGTGCGCGCCGCCCGGGGCCGTCTGCAGGAGGCGGCGGCGCTCTATGCCAGGGCCGTTTCGATCGCTCCCCTACCGGCGCTGGTGGCGGAGTACGGCGACGTGCTGAAGCGCCTGGGCCGATCGGCGGAGGCCCGGCGGCAGTTCGACCTGGTCGAGGTCACCGGCAGGATTCAGCAGGTCTCCACCGGTCTGTTCGATCGGCAGGTCGCGCTCTTCCTGGCGGACCACGGGCTGAAGACCGAGGCGGCGCTGCGCATCGCCGAACGCGAGCTGGTCGGCCGGAAAGACATCTACGGCTATGACGCCGTGGCCTGGTGCGCGCTCAGGGCCGGCCGCGTGGGCCGCGCCCGCGAGACCATCCGGCAGGCACTGCGCCTCCGGACGCGGGATGCGAAGCTCGACTACCACGCCGGTCTGATCGCCTTGGCGTCGGGGGATCGACCAGGCGCGCGGCGCCACCTGCGCCGGGCGCTCGGCCTCAATCCCCACTTCGATCTGCGCGGTGCCGACGAGACGCGCGCGGCGCTCGCCTCCCTGGAGAGCCGGCGGTGAACCGCAGGACGGCGCTGCTGCTCACCCTCCTGGCGGCGTCGTGGGCCCCGCGCGCCGAGGCGCACCCGCTCGGAAATTTCTCGGTGAGCCGCTGGGCCGCCCTGCGACCCGGCGTGGGGGCGATGCGCATCGACTATGTGGTCGATTTCGCCGAGATCCCGACGTTCCAGGAGTCGTCCGCCATCGACGCCGACGGAGACGGCTTCGACAGCGGCGGGGAGATCGGCTCGTTTGCCCGTGCGCGCGCGGCGGCGCTGGCCGCCGGTCTCGACCTCCGGATCGACGGCGCGCCTCTGGCGTTGAGAACGACGTCGAGCGCGCTGCGGTTCGCGCCGGGAGCCGGTGGGCTGCGGACCATGATGCTTTCGGCGGTCTACGAAGCGGATCTGCCGGCCGCCGTCTCCCCAGCGGGCGCCAGGGTGACCTTCATCGATCACAACTTCGAGGGGCGCGCCGGATGGCGCGAGCTGATCGCATACGGTGACACCGGCTGCGCCGTGGTGGATGCGAGCGTGCCGGCGTCCGATCTGAGCCGGGCGCTGACCTCCTACCCCGCCGACCTGGTCACCGCGCCGCCTCAGGTCTCGCGGGCGGAGTTTCGCCTGCGCACCGGCGACGCGGCCGCACGCCTCCGTGCGGCAGGGACCGACCCGGCCGGCCACCGGGCCGAGGAGGCCGTCCGGCGGGCGCCCGCGGACGGCCTGACACGGCTGATCGGGTCGGGACCGTCGGTGTTCAGCCCCGGCCTCCTCCTGGCGGCCTTCGCCGGCGCCCTGTTCTGGGGGGCCGCCCATGCGCTGTCGCCGGGACACGGCAAAACGGTGGTCGCTGCCTACCTGGTGGGCCAGCGCGGCGCGCCGCTGCATGCCGTCTGGCTCGGCCTCATCGTGACCTTCACCCACACCGCCGGAGTGTTCGCGCTCGGCGGTCTGACGCTGCTCCTGTCGCGCTGGTTCGTTCCCGAGTCGCTCTATCCGTGGCTCGGGTTCGCTTCCGGCCTCACCGTCACCGGGATGGGCGCGATCCTCCTGTTCCGGCGGCTGAGCGGCGCGTACACCCACACGCATGGCGACATGACCCACTCACACGAAGGACATGAGAAGACGGACCACGCGCACGACTCCGGCGGCCACAGCCATGCCCTGCCCGACAGACTCGACATCCACGGCCTCATCCTTCTGGGAGTCTCGGGCGGCATCGTCCCCTGCCCCTCGGCGCTCGTGGTTCTCCTGTCGGCGGTGGCGTTCCACCGCGTTCTGTTCGGGATGGCCCTGATCGTCGCCTTCAGCGCCGGGCTTGCGGCGGTTTTGGTGGCGGTCGGTCTCCTGATGGTCTACGCCCGCCACCTGTTCGATCGGTTCGACGCGCGCGGATCGGTCGCGCGTGGTCTCGGGTCGATTTCCGCTGCGGTGATTCTCGTCCTGGGACTCGGCATCGCGGCCCAATCGATGCCGCCGGGCGTGGCCGCGGCGCTCTCCCGCGCCGTTCCGGTGTCGGCCGGAGCGAGTCTCGGCGTCCTGCTGCTGGGGCTCCTGTTCGGATTCAAGCACGCCACCGAGGCCGATCATCTCGCCGCGATCGGCAGCATCGTGAGCGAGCGCGGCGGCTTGCGTCGCGCCCTGCTGACGGGCGGTCTGTGGGGCGCGGGACACACCTTCTCGATTCTCATCGCGGGGGTCTCGGTCATCCTGTTGCACCTGGTCATCCCCGAGAGGATGGCACGTCTTCTCGAGCTCGGCGTGGCTCTGATGATCATCGGGCTGGGCGGCACCGCGCTCGCGCGGGTTTTGAGGAACCGTCCCGATTCGAACGCTCACGCGCACCGGCGCGCCTCGGCCGGGCTCAGGCCTCTGCTGGTGGGGATGATGCACGGTCTTGCCGGATCGGCTGCCCTGACCCTGCTCGTGCTGGCGCAGATCCGCTCTGCGGCGCTCGGTCTCGCCTACCTCCTGGTGTTCGGGGCCGGCTCGATCGGCGGGATGGCCGTCATGAGCGTTGTCGTCGGCCTGCCGTTCGCGGCGACCGCATCCACCCCGTCGGTGAATCGCGGAATTCGCATGGCCGCCGCCGTCCTCA
>DAISWT010000056.1:0-7324 GCA_036826235.1 Acidobacteriota bacterium
TGCACACCGGCGACACGATCTCGGGCCAGGTCAGGCCGCCGAAGGAGGGCGAGCGCTACTTCGCCCTCATCAAGGTCGAGGCGGTCAACTTCGAGCACCCCGACCAGGCGCGTGAGAAGATCTTCTTCGACAACCTCACGCCGCTCTACCCGAACCAGAGGATCAAGCTCGAGACGACGCGCGAGAACGTCTCGTCGCGCGTGCTCGACATCCTGTGTCCGATCGGCAAGGGACAGCGCGGCCTGATCGTCGCCGCTCCGCGCACCGGCAAGACGATGCTGCTGCAGGCGATTGCCAACAGCGTCACGCAGAATCATCCGGAGGTCATCCTGATCGTCCTGCTCATCGACGAGCGGCCGGAAGAGGTGACCGACATGCAGCGCTCGGTCAACGGCGAGGTCATCTCCTCGACGTTCGACGAGCCGGCCACGCGCCACGTGCAGGTCGCCGAGATGGTCATCGAGAAGGCCAAGCGCCTGGTCGAGCACAAGAAGGACGTCGTCATCCTGCTCGACTCGATCACCCGCCTGGCCCGCGCCTACAACACCATCGTGCCGCCGTCGGGCAAGGTGCTGTCGGGCGGCGTCGACGCCAACGCCCTGCAGCGGCCGAAGCGCTTCTTCGGCGCGGCCCGCAACGTGGAGGAGGGCGGCTCGCTGACCATCATCGCCACGGCGCTCATCGAGACCGGCAGCCGCATGGACGACGTGATCTTCGAGGAGTTCAAGGGCACGGGCAACATGGAGATCCACCTGGATCGCAAGCTGGCGGATCGCCGCATCTACCCGTCCATCGAGATCACCCGCTCCGGAACGCGCAAGGAAGAGCTGCTTCTCGCCAAGCTGGAGCTCGACCGCTCGTGGGTCCTCCGCAAGGTCCTGAACTCCCTGTCGCCCGTCGAGGCGATGGAGCTTCTCATCGAGCGGATGAACAAGACCAAGAACAACGAGGACTTCCTGTCAGCCATGAGCAACATGGGGTAGACGCGACCCGCACGCTGCGGCTATAATCCCAACGTTCGCCACACGGAGCGGCGCTTCGGGGGGCTTCGGCCCGAAGGGAGTGGTCACATGAAGAACGGGATTCATCCCGCCTACAAGGTCGTCACCGTCACCTGCGCCTGCGGGGAGACGTTCGTCACCCGCTCGACCAAGGACGACATGCGTCTCGAGATCTGCGCCAAGTGCCACCCGTTTTTCACCGGCAAGCAGAAGCTGATCGACACGGCCGGCCGCGTCGAGAGATTCGAGAAGCGCTACAAGGCCACGACCGAGGCGCGGGCCGCCGCGGCGAAGAACGCGGCCCTCAAGGCCGCCAAAGTCGGCGCCGTGGCCGCGAAGACCGGTGCCGCGGCCGGCAAGTCCGGTGCCGCCGCGGCCGAAGGCAAGGGCCCGGCGTCCGGCGCCTAGCCAGGCCCATGACCCCCACGGCACGCGTGGTTCCGACCCCGCTGTCCATGTCAATCCCGAACTCCTAGGTACGTCCGCACGGCCGTCCGGCGGGGTCCTCCCCGCGGGGGGCCGCCCGCGCCCGGCAAAGGCGCGTTTCCGCCTCGAGGAGCGTCCGACGTGGAGATTCTCGATCGTCTTGCGGCTGTCGAAGAGAAATTCGAGCAGCTCGCCCATCAGATGAGCGACCCGGCCCTGACTTCCGACCAGGACCGCTACCGGCAGGTGACCAAGGCCTACGCCGAGCTGGAGAGGACCGTCGCCAGATACCGCGAGTACAAGGACGTGGCGCGCCAGATCCAGGAGTCCCAGGCGCTCATGCAGGACGAGGAGCTGCGCGCCATGGCCCGGGAGGAGCTGCAGACGCTCGAGCAGCGCCGGGAGGCGCTCCTCGTCGAGTTGCGCGCGCTCCTCCTGCCGAAGGACCCGAACGACGAGAAGAACGTCATCCTCGAAATCCGCGCCGGCACCGGAGGGGATGAGGCCTCGCTGTTCGCCGGCGAGCTGTTCCGGATGTACGGCCGCTACGCGGAGCGCCGCGGCTGGCAGGTCGAGGTGCTCAATCTGAGCCAGACCGGACTCGGGGGCCTCAAGGAGGTCATCGCCCTGATCTCCGGCAAACAGGTCTACAGCCGCCTCAAGCACGAGAGCGGCGTGCACCGCGTTCAGCGGGTGCCCGCCACCGAGGCCTCCGGGCGCATCCACACCTCGACCGCGACCGTCGCCGTGCTGCCGGAGGCCGACGACGTGCAGATCCAGGTCAACGAGAAGGACCTGCGTATCGACACCTTCTGCGCCACCGGCCCGGGCGGCCAGGGCGTGAACACGACCTACTCGGCGATCCGCATCACGCACCTGCCGACGGGTACCGTGGTGCAATGCCAGGACGAGCGCTCGCAGCACAAGAACAAGGCGCGCGCCCTGAAGGTTCTGCGCTCGCGCCTCCTGGACCTCGAGGTCCAGAAACAGCGCGACGCGATCGCGCAGAGCCGCCGCAGCCAGGTCGGCACCGGCGAGCGCTCCGAAAAGATCCGCACCTACAATTTCCCGCAGAACCGTCTCACCGATCACCGCGTCAACCTCACCATCCACCGCCTGCCGGAGATCCTGGAAGGCGATCTCGATCCGGTCATCGAGCCGATCGCGGCGCACTTCCAGGCGGAGACGCTGAAGGAAGAGGTGCGCGTCTGAGCAGAACCGCCGCGTCCTCCCTGGTCGAGGAGGGGAGGGCGGCCCTGCAGGCCGCCGGCGTCCCGGAGGCCCGCCGTGACGCCGAGGTCCTTCTGACCCGCGTCCTGGCCGTCGCCAGCGCGCTCCTGCACGCGCACCCCGAGACGCCCGTCGAGACCGGGCAGGCGGCGCGTTACCGCGCGCTGGTGGCGCGGCGGGCGGCGCGCGAGCCGCTGCAATACCTGACCGGCGTCCAGGAGTTCTGGTCCCTGACGTTCGAGGTGACGCCGGCCGTCCTGATCCCCCGGCCCGAGACCGAGGGGCTGGTCGAGGCCTTCCTGCGGCTGAACCGCGCGCCCGATCCGATCGTCGTGGACGTCGGCACGGGGAGCGGCTGTCTGGCGGTCGTCGCGGCCCGGGAGATCCCCGGGGCCCGCGTGTACGCCTCCGACGTGTCCGGGGAAGCGCTGCAGGTGGCGCGCCGGAACGCCGCCGCCCACGCGGTCGCCGGCCGGATCGATTTCCGTCTGGGCGATCTGTTCGAGCCGCTTCGCGGCGCCGGTCTCGACGGGCGCGTGGATTTCATCGTGACCAATCCGCCCTACGTGAGCGAAGCCGACCTGCCGGGCCTGATGCCCGAAGTCCGGAATCACGAGCCGCGCGCCGCGCTGCTCGGCGGCCCGGACGGTCTCGACACGCACCGCCGTCTCGCACGTGAGTCGCCGGAGTTCCTGAAGACCGGCGGCCACCTCCTCGCCGAGGTCGGCCTCGGCCAGGAGTCGGCCCTGCGCGCCGTGTACGCAGGACAGGGCCGCCTTGATCTCGTCGCCATCCTGCCGGATCTCGCCGGGATCCCGCGCATCCTGATCGCCCGCGCGCGGCCGTAGCAGCCGCCCGGCGCGCTATACTGCGCGCATGGCGGATCTTCTCCCCGTCGAGCGCGCCCTGTCGATCGTCCTGGATGCCACGACCATTCTGCCGTTCGAGCAGGTCCCGGCGGACGACGCGCTCGGGCGCTGGCTGCAGGAAGAGATCCGCGCCGACCACGACTACCCGCAGTTCGACAAGTCGCTCATGGACGGTTACGCCGTCGTAGCCGCGGACCTGCAGCGCGATCTGCGGCCGCTGCGGGTGAACCAAGAGATCCCGGCCGGCATCGACCCCGCCCGGCTCGAGCCTGTTGTACCGGGTACCGCCGCGCGGATCATGACCGGCGCCCCGATCCCGCCCGGCGCCGACGCCGTCCTGATCGTCGAGGAGAGCGAGCCGGTCCCCGGCGATCCGGACGCCATCCGTCCGAAGAGCGGCGTCAGCCCCGGCGCGAGCCTGGCGCGCCGGGGCGCCGACGTGCGTCGGGGCGAGGTCTTGCTCAGCCCGGGTGAGTTCATCGGCCCCGGCGAGGCCGGCGTCCTCGCCGCCTGCGGCCGGACACGGGTCATGGTGGGGGGGCTCCCGCGCGTGTCGATCATCGCGACCGGCGACGAGCTGGTCGAGCCGGGGACGGCGCCGGGACCGGGGCGGATCCGCAACAGCAATGGACCCCTCCTGCGCGCCCTGGTCGGGCGCTCCGGAGCCCGGGCGCGCTACCTCGGAATCGCCGCGGACGAGGAGACGGCGCTGAGGCGCATGATCGAGGACGGCCTGCGCGACGACGTTCTCGTCCTGTCGGGAGGAGTCTCCATGGGGACACGCGACCTGGTGGGCAGGGCCCTGCGCGCCCTCGGCGTCGAGATCGCTTTCGAGAAGGTGGCCATCAAGCCCGGCAAGCCGTTCACGTTCGGCCGCCGCGGCGGCACCCTCGTCTTCGGCTGCCCCGGCAATCCCGTCTCGACCTATGTCATATTCCAGGTCTTCGCCCGCGCCGCCCTGCGCCGCATGATGGGCTCGCCCACGCCCTCGCCGGCGCCGGTGCGCGGCGTCCTGGCGACCCCCGTCCGTCAGCGCCCGGGCCGCGCCGGCTACTATCAGGCCCGTGCCCTCTGGTCGGGCTCCACCTACGAGGTGCGGGTCCTTCCGACCAGCGGATCCGCCGATTTCGTCTCCTGCGCGCGCGGCAATGCCCTGGCGATCGTCCCCTCCGACACCGCGGCGCTGGCCGCGGGGGAGCCGGTCGCGCTCCTCCTGCTCGACGATCACGACGACCGCTAGTGTAGTGTCTCCAAAGTTGCCTTACAGCGAGAGACCTTCTCGAGGATCTGATCGACTGACGCGGTCCAGACGAACGCCTTCGGGTTTTGGTTGTTGTGGTCGAGATATTCGTCGATGGCCTTCACCAGGATTTCGACGCTCGGGAAGGAACCGCGGCGGATGCGCTTGGTGGTGATCTCGCGGAACCAACGCTCCACAAGGTTCAGCCACGATGAGGACGTCGGAATGAAGTGCAGGTGGAAGCGCGGGTTCCTCTTCAGCCATCGCTGGACCGCCGGGTGCTTGTGCGTGGAGTAGTTGTCGACGATGCAGTGCACCTCGAGATCGGCCGGCGTATCTCGGTCCACACGGCGCATAAAGCGGAGGAACTCCTGATGCCGGTGGCGTTTCATGCACTGGCCGATCACCTTGCCCTCCAGAACGTTCAGCGCTGCGAACAGCGTGGTCGTCCCGTTGCGCTTGTAGTCGTGCGTCATGGTTCCCGCGCGGCCCTTCTTGAGGGGCAGGCCCGGCTGGGTGCGGTCCAACGCCTGGATCTGACTCTTCTCATCGATGCTCAGCACCAGGGCGTGTTCCGGAGGATTCAGGTAGAGTCCCACCACGTCCCGCAGCTTCTCGACGAACCGTTTGTCGCGACTGAGCTTGAACGTCTCGACCCGATGGGGTTGCAGGCCATGGGCCTTCCAGATGCGCTGCACGGTCGCCGGGCTGATGTCTTGGACCTCCGCCATGGTTCGAACGCTCCAGTGTGTGGCTGCGGCAGGCTTGCTGTGCAGCGTCGCCTCCACCACGGCTTCCACCTTGCGGGCGTCGATGACACGCGGACGTCCGGGCCGCGGGGCATCGCGCAGAAGGGCCTCCACACCTCCCTGAGCGAAGCGCGCACGCCATTGCAGCACCGTGGGACGAGACACTTTGAGCTCCTGTGCGATCGCCTGGTTGGCCCTGCCCTCGGCCGCAGAGAGAACGATCCGGGTCCGCATCACCACACGCTGTTCAGCAGTTCGCGAGCGCAGGATGCTTTCCAGCGCCCGTCGTTGTTCGGCATCGAGGTCAAGAGCTTCCGCGGGTCTTCGCATGGCGACAGCCTACAGAAGGTCGTCGCTAAATGTCAACCTATTTCTGAGACACTACACTAGCTCACGAGTCAGGCAGTCTTCGTCGCAGGATCAACCTCAGGTCCTTGCGGCCCGGCGCCGGAGGAGGCGGTCTTCGGGTCTTCGTCGCTCCGGACGAGCGGCAGGGTGATGATGAAGGTCGCGCCGTGGCCGGGTTCGCTGTGCAGCCGGATCTCGCCGCCGTGGTCCTTGACGATGCCGTAGGTGACGGCCAGCCCGAGTCCTGTCCCCTTGCCTCTCGGCTTGGTGGTGAAGAACGGCTCGAAGAGCTTTCCCTGGATCTCCTTCGGGATTCCGGGACCGGTGTCGGCCACCCGCACCTCGATGCGACGGGCGTCGCATCGCGCCGTCGTGATCGTGACCGTTCCCGATTTCCCCTCCATGGCGTCCTGGGCGTTAATCATCAAGTTCATCAGCACCTGCTGGAGCTGATCGGCGTGACCGCGGACCATCGGCAGGTCGAGGGCCAGCTGTTTGCGAATCTTCACCTGCTGCAGCTCGAGCTGATGACTGACGATCGCGATCGCGTCCTCGACCACCCGGTTCACCTCGATCGGCTCGAGGACGGTCTTCTCCTGGCGGGCGAACCGGAGCAGATTATCGATGATGGTCTTGCACCGCTTGGTTTCCTTTTCGATGAGCAGCAGATTCTTCTCGAGCGGCGTGCCGCGCTCGGCCTTCCTCAGGGAGAGCTGGGCGCATCCCAGGATGCCGGCGAGGGGATTCTTCACCTCGTGCGCGATACCCGCGCCGAGCTGTCCGACGGCGGCCAGCTTCTCCGACTGGAGGATCCTCGCGTGCGCCTCCTGGAGAGCGGCTTCGCGGACTCGGAGCTCGGAAGCCATCCGGTTGAATGACGTCGCGAGGGTGCCGATCTCATCGCTCGAGGTGACCTGGACCTGCACGTCGAACTGTCCCCTGGCGATCTCGCGCGTCGCGCCCGAAAGCTGTTCGACGGGCCGGGTGAAGCGGCGCGACCAGAAGAGACCGGCGAGCGCCGTCGCGACAAGAAGCACCAGGGCGGCGAACAGGAGACGGTTCAGGAGATCCCGCGAGGCGAGGTAGGCCGCCGACTTCGGAATCTGCGCCACCGCGATCAGCCCGCCGTAATCGAGGCTCGCGAACCCGCCGATCATGCCGGTCCCTCCCTGGTCGTACTCCAGCGCCATCCCGGCGCTGTGCTCGGACTGCAGCGTGGCGGCTTCCGGCGGCAGAGCGATCGAGTCCCGCCGTACCACGCGCCGCGCGTCGGGGTGCGACAGGAGCGTCCCCGAGCGATCGACGACGAAGACCTCGAAGACGCCCGACCGGGAGCTGAGGCGCAGGAGACTATCCAGGCGAATGATCCCGGTCACGATCGCCGGGCGGGTCTTTCCCTCGATCCGATGCGCGATCGCCAGAGTCAGGGCGGGCAACCTCTCCGACAGCGTCGAGTTCTCG
>DAISWT010000056.1:7352-11386 GCA_036826235.1 Acidobacteriota bacterium
CGCGATGCGGTCCATGGGGAGCGCGACCTTCCGGCGATACCTCTGGATGTCGAGCCGCGACAATCCGGCGGCGTTCAGCTTCCCGGCGTCGTAGGCCGCGGCCATCTCCTTCCCGTTCTCGTAGAACGCCACGGCGACCAGCGCCGGAACGTCCCGGAAGAACTCGTTCAGGAGCTCGGACTTCTGGCTCGGCGTGACATCGGTCCTGCCCAGGATGAGCGCGTAGGCCTGGAGTCGTTCCCCGTAGCCGAGCAGGAGGGCCCGGGTCTCCTCGGCGGCGTTGAGCGCCACGATCGCGGCGAGGTCGTTGATGTAGGCCTGCTTGTCCCGGTGGAACAGATTCGCCATGGTGAACGTGATGACGCTGACGACGGCGGTCGTGACCAGCAGGAGCGCGATCGTGATCTTGATGCGGATGGGGACGAACAGTCGTCTCATCGGCGCCTCAACGGGATGCTCCTAGTAGCGCGCATCGATGGTCTCCGAGCGGTACGCGACGTTGCCCGCGGAATCGATCGCCTCGACGACCACCATGTTGACCCCGCGCTGCAGCGACATGACGTGGGAGAAGCGGCCCGACGCGGTGACCTGAATCTCCTCGTTGTTGACGAACACCCTGGCGCCCGGCTCCGCGTACCCGCTGAGCGCGATCTCCGGGGCGCTCACGGCGCGGGCGGGGAAGTCGACCCGCAGGTCCGGCTCCCTGAGGTCACGCGCGATCCGGACCTGCCACGTGGGGCTGGAGGGACCCTCCAGGTCGCCCCGCCGGGTGCTGACCCGCCAGTAATACGTCCCCGCCTGCAGGTTCCCCAGGATGAACTCAGGCTTCGGCACGAGCTCGCTGCACACGATGTCGCGGAAGCCGGGATCCCGCGCGACCGCCAGCAGAGAGACATCGTTCTCCACGGGGCTCCGCCAGGCGAAGTGGATCCGGGACCGCGAGGGGCGGGAGGCCAGGCGGACGCCGTTCTGGGGCTCCACAAGCTCGGGCGGTGAAGGGAGCTCCCGGGGAGCGCCGGCCAACCCGGCGGGGTCGACCGTGACGGAATGATTCGGCGCCACGACCAGGGTGCCGTGCTGCGAGGAGACCTCACCCTTCCCCTTGAAGACGGTGAAGGTGGAAGAGGCATCCGCGTTCACGCGGACCGCGAACTCCAGCGGCTCGCCGGGGCCGGCGCTCGGGCGGATCTTCGTCGATGGGGTGCCCGCCGCGATCTCCACGGCCACCGGAGCGTCCGGAGAGCCGGCGATGGCCCCGCGAAGCTCCCCGTCCACGACGATGAGCGCGGCGAGCTTGCGGTTCCCGGACGTCAGCGGCTGGGTGCTCTTGAGGATGACCAGGGTGTTCTCCTGCAGCGTCAGCTCGTTCGTTTCGCTGAACGTGATCGTCGCCCCGGAGTTGTCGAAGGTCTGGATGGAATGGTGGTCGCCGAGCCGCGTGCCCTCGACAGAGTCGGTCCAGGCGATGGCATCGTGCGCCTTGTCCTTCACATCCCGGTGCACGCGGGAGAGCACCGCGACCATGTGCTCCGGGCCGTCGCCGGCAGCTTCCTGGTCCGAGTCGATCGTCGCCCCCATCCCCCGGTCCCCCTTCCCGGCCGCCTTCCCTGAACGGAGGAGGTCGACCAGGCTGGTCCCTCGCGGGAACGCCAGGCTGAGGATCGCCATGCAGACGAGAAAGAAGACGAGCACGAGTCCGATCGCGAGCAACGTCTCGGAGCCGCGCGCCGCCAGGAACCGAATGACTCGTCCGATCATGAGGTTCAATACTTCCCCTGGACCCGCAGGAACCACCCAGTGACTGAGTAGTTGTTCGTGGAGAACGCGTCATCGGAGAAATCGGTGAAGTTGAACCCTCCGCCGATGCGGAAGTTCTCGTGGAGATTCCACATGACCTCGGTCAGCCACCCCTGCCGGCGGTCGTCGGTTTCCCGCTGCTGCAACACGCGGTACTCGATCCCGTAGGCGATCTGCTTCCATATCTCGATGTTGAGACGCTGGATGACGAGCCAGGTGCGGGACCTGACGGGCGGGATGCCGTCGAGCCTCTCCTCCTGGGTCCGCCAGGCGAGCTTCGACAGCCACTCGACGCGGCGGACGACGTCGTACGCCGTGTCCAGGGCGGTCACGTCGAGGACACTCTCGGGTTCCTCCAGCGGAGCGCCGGAGGGAGGCCGCAGATCGAGCACGCGACTGTAGCGCGCCAGCGCGTTGAAACGGTCGTGCGTGACCGGGCGGTAGGCGACCCCCACACCGCGCTCCTCGAGGCGGGCCTCGACGACGCCGCTGTCGCGGTCGCGTGTCCGGCTGTATCGGAGCTTCCCCAGGAGAGTGATCGAAGGGTTCACACGATAGTCGATCTGGGTCAGGCTCAGGTACTGCTCCCGGGGGGTCGTTCCGCTCTCGAAGCGGATCTGCTGGCGCGTCACCGCCGTGAGGCCGTGATCGCCGGAGTACGACAAGCTGAGCGTCCCGGCCGAGCGTCTGCGGATCAGCGACCCGCCCGTGACGTCGGCCGTCTCGCCGCCCGCCACCAGACGGAACCCCGGGGTGAGTTCCCACTGGCGCTGGATGCCGAGCAGCGACACCTGCCTGCCGCCGGCGTTTCCGTCCTCCCACTGGTATTCGCTGTAGACCGTGCTGTTCGGCCCGATCGGAGCCCGCGCGCCGACGACGGTCGCGGTCCGTTCGCCCGCCCGATCGTCAATCGCCCGCTCGGTCGCGTAGACCTTGCCGTCGCCGACGGCCAGCACCGCGCCGGCCTCGGCCGACCTCCCGAGCGAGCCGTCGGTGCCGCGTGCGGTCAGCGCGAGCGACCGGAGCACGTGGTATTCGAGGTCGAGCGTCGTCTGATCATTGGCGGGGCCGCCGAGCGTCTCCTGTCTCTCCAGGCGGGCGAGGAGCTTCTCGCTCAGCTTCGACCAGAAGCGGGCCGCCCCGAGCTGCGAGCGCCTGAGCAGGCTGCCGGCGTCGTCGCGCGCCTCGTTCTCGAGAAGCTCCACGCCGACGCCCCAGCGATCCTTCCTGCGGTCCCACTGCGCGGACGAGATCGTCGTCTCGGCCTCGCCGCCGGGCGGGATCGCCCCGGTGCGGTCCGCCCGCTCGCGCCGCAGGTGGACGGTGTCCGCGCCGGTGATCTTCCAATCGGCCTGGAGGCCCGCTTTCTCCGTGCCCTGTTCCGTGAGATTTCCGTTCGAGAAGAACCCGGGGTCGAGGTCCTTGACGTAGCCGCGCAGCCGGAACCTGTCCGGGCGGCCGAACCATTCGCCCACGTCGAGGTCGGCGGCCGCCTTGAAGGCCGATCCCTTCTCCAGCCCGGTCGTCGGCACGGACGTGAACGACACGCCGCCGTCCTCGCTGACGAAGGTCGCCGAGTCCGCGCCGTCGCTCTCCGCGTACTCCGTCGTGATCCGCGAGTTCGCCCCGAGGCGGATCTCGGCGTCGAGCCCCTTCAGCTGGTACGGGGCGGCGCCCAGCTCGTCTTCGACGTAGGTCGCTCCGAGGGCGACGTGGTCGCCCAGCTGCCGCCGCGCCCGCGCGCCGTAGGAGGTCTTCTCGAAGGCCTTCGGCACGGCCTCGTAGTCCACCTGGACGAAGACCGGATGGCCCGAAAGAAGCTGCGCGTCCACGAGCGTGGCGCTCGGAGCCACGCTCCCGATTGCCCGCTGGAAACTCACCCTGCCCTCTTCATATTTGATCGTGTAGTCCACGTTCTGCCTCTGCCGCTCGCGACTGAGGACCAGACCGGTGTTCTGGTCACGGACGACGAGCGTGACCTCCTCGCTGCCCTCGACGACGTTCTGCTGGCTCAGGTAGTAGAGCGAGCCGCCCGTCGCGCGCAGCTCGTCGTGGACGTGGGTCTGTTGCCCTTCCGCCTCGAACAGGACGACGCGCGTATCGGGCGCCCCGTACCGTGTCCGCGACAGCGATTCGTACGCCAGCCGCCCGCCGTGGAGTGTGCGCCGGTAGGCCATGAGCTCGGTGTCGGTCAGGGAGAGGGGATAGTTCCCGTACAGCGCCTTGATCGTCTCACC
>DAISWT010000057.1:0-10928 GCA_036826235.1 Acidobacteriota bacterium
GGCCGGGCGGTCCCCCGCAGGTCGGCCGGCTCCGGCGCGTGCCCCGGCGTGAAGTGCTCCGGTTCGCAGGCGTTCGGCAGGTACAGCACGTGTCGCGCGCCCAGCGCCCGCGCGCGCTCCTCGAGGGCGCGCGCCGTCGCCAGGACCAGGTCGGCCCGCCGGCAGACCTCGCGTTCGAGCGCGGCGAAGGTCTTCGGCGCGTCGGGGAACGCCGACGTGTCGTCGCTCATCCGGTAGATGGAGAGAGCGTGCGGGACATCGTCCAGAAGCGCCAGGAACGGGCTGCCGGTCGACATCCACAACAGCTCGACTCGCCCGAAACCGGCGCGCGCGAGGACGTCCTTGAAGCGAGGCAGCGTGGCCCGCAAGGTGCGGCGCTGCACCACCGGCCGGTCGAGAAGCGGGTACGGCCGGAACGGCACGAGGGTCATGGGAGCGTAGGCGAACATGCGGCCGTCGTGCAGGTGGTCGCCCCCGCGCCGCCATAGATTCATCCGCGCGCGGGTCTCGGCGTTGCTCTTCACGAAATTCGCCGGGGAGAGGGGGCCGACGCACCAGGCGACCCGCCAACCGTCGCGCAGGAAGCGCTCGGCGTAGTGGTGCCCGCCGACGCGGATCGGCCCGCCCGGAGCGAACGACTCCCACATCAGCGCCCTCATCGCCCCCCCCGCACCGCGCGCTCGACGGCGAAGGTGGCGCGCATCGCCGCCTCGATCTCCGCCGGGGTGATGACCTCGTTCGGCTCGCCGAGCAGGGCCTTGCCGATCTCCTCCCACTGCGCGGCGAACCCCTTGTCCTGCCTGCCCAGGTCGAGCGAACCGCCGGGGCCGCCGTGCACCGCCAGCCGCGTGAAATCGTCCAGCACCAGCGCCGCGCCTGCCCTGAAGATCTCCAATCGCTCCTTGGCCAGGCCCTGGTCGCCGAGGCCCGTGTAGGCGAGCACCGCCCGCGACCCGCCGGGAAGATCCAGGATCGCGGCGAACGAGTCGCCGTTGACGACCCCGGAGGCGTCGGACGGCAGCGCCGCCGCCCGGACGCCCAGAATGTCGGCCACGCCCGCCAGGAACAGGATCAGGTCGAGGAAGTGGCAGCACTCCCCGACGATCCGCCCGCCGCCCTCGGCCGGGTCCTGCAGCCAGTGACCGGGCGGCAGCGGACCGGCGTTCACCCGGTACAGGAACAGGGCGGGGCCGTCGAGTCGGCCGAGGACCTCGCGTGCCCGCCGCGCAATCGGACTGTAACGGCGGTTGAAGCCGACCGCCAGGAGGCGCCGGACGCGCCGCGCTTCGGCCAGGATCGGCGCGATCTCCGCTTCCTCGAGGCAGAGCGGCTTCTCCACCAGGACGTGCTTGCCGGCGCGCAGCGCCTGCAGCGTCTGCGCGGCGTGCAGGTGGTGCCGCGTGCCGATCAGGACGAGGTCGACGTCCGTGTCGTCCAGGATCTCCCGCAGGTCGGTGGTGGCGCGCTCCATGCCGAAGCGTCGCGCCGTCTCCCGGGCGTTCAAGGGCGACGCGGTGGCCACGCCCCGCAGCCGGAAGCCACGGGCCTTCCTCAGGACCGGCAGCTGCACGGCCCTCGCGAAGCTCCCGGCGCCGCAGAGCGCCACACAGATCTCCCGCGCGGGCCCGGTGAGCGTCTCGAGCTCCCCCGTCGGCGCGGTCGCCGCGACCGCGCGGACCGCCCCGCCGGCGGTCTCCGGAGAGGCCGACGCCGCGGGCGCATCCGCCGCCGCGTAGCGCAACAGGACTCCGATCGGGCGGCCTCCGGCCGTCTCGACGTCGATCGCCTCGTACGCCGACGCGGCGTCCGCGAGCGGAAAGACGCGGTCGATGAGCGGTCTCACAGCTACCCGGCGCTCGCGCACCAGGTCGAGGAACGCCCCCATGTTCCGGTTGAGCGTCCAGCGCACATAGGCCGCCGGGTAATCGATCCCCTTGTCCTCGTAGATCGGGTCGTAGCGCCCCGGACCGTACGAAGTGCTGATCAACAGATCGAGCTCCTTCTCGTACATCAACGACCGGTCGAGGTCGAGCCCCACGTCGCCCACGATCACCACGCGTCCCTTCCTGCGGCACAGCCGCATGGCGAGGTTGGCGACCTCCGCCCCGTTCGCCGCGGCGCACACCACGACGGCGTCCGCCAGGAGACCCTGCGTCGCCCGCGGCACCTCCTGGCGCGGGTCGCGCGCGCCGAAGTCGTAGGCCACGAGCCCGAGCGCGCGGCAGCGGGCGGCGCGCGCCGGATCCAGATCGAAGCCGAGCACGCGGGCGCCGGCGGCCCGCAGGATCTGGGCGGTCAGCCCCCCGACGAGACCGAGTCCCAGGACCACCGCGCACTCGCCGATCTGGATCCCGGATCGGCGCACGCCCTGCAGCGCGATCGACCCGAGGGTGGCAAACGCCGCCTCGTCGAGCGGCACGCCCTCCGGCACCGGCACGGTGAGCTGGCGCGGCACGCTGATCCACTCGGCGTGCGACGCGTGCCCGGCGCCCGCGCAGGCGACGGCGGTGCCGGGCGCCCGATCGAGCACTCCCGGCCCGGCCGCCTGAACCCAACCGCTCGCCGCGTAACCGGGCGCGGTGGCGCGGGGCTCCCTCGCGGCCCGCAGCCGATCGACGACCGCCGCGGGTCCTTCGGAGCGCAGGAGGTCGATCGCCTTGCGGATCACCGCCGGATCGGCGGCGCGGTCGAGGAGTGACGGGGTCTCGCCGGCGCGCAGCGCGGCGCGCTCGGTGCCGGCGCTCAGAATCGAGAACGCCGTGCGCACCAGCACGCGCCCCGGCTCGGCCGAGGGGACCGGGACCTCCTCGACGATCGCCTTCCCCTCCTTCAGCAGCACCTGCCTCATCCCCCCTCCCCGGCGTGCGCCGCGGCGCCTTCCTCCGGCACGATGGCGAAGCGTCCCATCGCGGGGAGCCGGCCGTTCCACTCAAAGCGCAGGACCAGCGCGCGCTCGACGCGGCCGTACCCGGCGGAGAAGACACCCTCCTCGAGGAAGCCGCACGCCCCTTCCGGCAGCGACACGGGTTCGAGCCGGAAGGCCGGGCCTGCCGAGGAGAAGCGCGCCGGCGCGCCATCGCCCCGATCGATCGGCGCGCAACCCGGCGCGAGGTGGAAGAACCACTCGACCCGGTGCGCCCCTTGCCCTTCCAGGCGATCCTCGATGAGGAAGCGGCGCGTCTTCTTGTTCAGGAGGACGATGCGGCGGTGCACGACCGGGTCGGTCAGCCGCGTGTACCCACGATGCAGGGCCTCGGCCAGATCGAAACCGGCGCGCGACACGAAGCGGATCACCGCCGGCCGGTCGGTCCCCGGCAGCTCGAAGGGCCGCGGCGGCAGCGGGTTGATCTCCTCCCCGTCCAGACGCACGGTGTTGTGCGACGCCGTCGATCGCAACCGGTCGCGCAGCCGCAGATCGGGCGTGTAGACGCCCGTCCCGGGGTCGACGATCAGGTCGGCGCCGCCAGCCTGGATCTCGACCGACAGCGTATCGTTGTGGGCGTGCGTCCCGAGCCCCTTCAAGCCGACCGGACCGGCATCGAAGAACATGTACAGGTCGTCGTGCCGCAGGACGACGGAGCCGGCGTGGCGGAAATGCCGGCCGGTCACGCTGACGCGCGCGGCCGACCCGCGTCTCTCGAGTCGCCGCGCGCACGCGTCCCCGAAGAACCAGAACGCCTCCTCCCAGCCGTCGCCCGCCAGGGTGAACAGGAGGTCGTCGTCGAGGGCGCAGCCTGCAACGGCCAGCAGGTGCCTGTGGTCTCCTCGGTCCCCGCCGTAGTCCCCCAGGATCTGCAGCCGCCCGTCGTCGTTGTCGCCGATCTGCGGGGCCCGGCCGTCCGGCTTGATGTAGTGCGCCGCGTACTCCGCCATCGCGCGGACGCGGTCGCGCAGGGCGGGCACCCGGAACCCCGAGCGCTCCAGGAGGATCAGGGACGTCAGCGCCATCTCGGTCATCAGCCGGTGGTACGACGTCGAGGCCTCGTAATCGACGCCGTCCGGATAGGTCTGCCGCTCGTTCTCGCGCACGATCTCCGACACCGCGAGCCCCCTCCAGGAATCGGCCTCCGGCGCCCCGCGGAACAGCGTGCCGAGGAACAGGAGTCCCACCAGATCGGCGAAGTAATGATTGCTGGTGATCCCCGCGCCGTTCTCGAGATTCGCGGCGATGAACCGTCCGTGGACGTACAGCGATCGGAGGAAGGTGGACGCGAACGGACGGTCGTCGAGGATCTCGGGGCGGAAGAATCCGTAGGCCCAGATCCAGTTGACCGCGCGGATGGCGACGTCCATGGTGCAGGCCCAGTTCACCCCGAGGCCCGGCCGGTTGCGGGCGATCCAGTCGGCCACCTGGGCGCGGAACTCCTCGTAATACCGCCTGTCGGAGGTGAACCAGAGCGCCTGCCCCAGCACCGGCAGGTGCTGGAAGCGGGACAGCTCCCACGGCATCTTCACGTCCGATCCCGTCCCGAAGTCGCCCTCGATGCGGGCGCGCAGATCCTCGAAATACGCCCTCTCCGGCCAGACGCGTCCCGACTTGAAATCGGCGTGCCAAGGAAGGCGCGGCCCCAGATCCCGTGGTCCCGATCCCAGAAGATCGAAACGGTGGGCGCAGATCGTCCCGGCCCTGGCGATGACGCGTGCACGCCGTTCCGGATGGCGCTTGGCGAAGTAGGAGGCGGCCGCGTCGCGGGGCAGGTCGCAGACGAACAACGGAGTGGCTCCGTCGCGCCGACTCGCCGCCAGGAACTCGTCGAACGTGCCGTAGAGTCCGCCGAGGTCGCCGAGCAGGGCATTCTCGGTCGGCACCGCCAGGCGCGCCCGATCGTGCAGGCGCCGCAGGGCCCGACCCACGCGTCCCTTCAGGGTGCGCGCGGCCCCGATCGGATCCCAGCGCACGGGGCTCAGCTCCATCGCACCAGCTCCATGGAGCGCAGCCGATCCACCAGGCCGAGCGCGTGGGCGTCCCAGGTGTGACGCTCGGCGGCCCGGTGCCGCGCGGCCGCGCCGAGCCGGCGCCGCAGGTCGCCGTCGTCGATCAGCCTCACGATGGCTGTCGCCAGCGCCTCCTCGTCGTTCGGCGGGACGAGAAGGCCGGTGCGGCCGTCCTCCAGCACATCGGCGATCTGCTCGAGCCGGCTCGCGACGATCGCCCGGCCCATCGCCATGTACTCGAACAGCTTGGTGGGCGATCCAAAGAATCGACTGCCGTCCTGGTTCGGCACGTGCGGCGCGACGAGGATGTCCATGGCCGCCAGGTGCGCGGGCCCGTCCTCCTGCGGGACGAGCCCGCTGAACAGGACCCGGTCCGCGAGGCGCGCGCGCCGCAGCTCCTCCTCGGTCGCGCGCCTCTCGACCCCGTCGCCGACAAACAGGAAGCGCGCCTCGGGCCTGAGCCGGAGCACGCGCGCCGCGGCGCGTGCCAGGACGCGCGCCCCGTGCCAGACCCCAAACGTGCCGATGAAGCCGACGACCGTCCGGCCGGTGAGGCCGTAGCGGGCGCGCACCGCCCGGCCGTCCAGGTCCGGCCGGTAGCGCCCCGGGTCGGCGGCGTTCGGAAGGACCACGACCCTTTCCGGCTCGACGCCGCGCGCCAGGACGTCCTCCCTCAAGGCATCCGACACGACCGAGACCAGATCGGCGTGGCGCAGGTTCACCGCCTCGATCCCCTCGAACAGGCTGCGGAACCGCAGGGACCGCCCCCAGTGGTCGGCGATCCACACCTCCGAGCCGTTGTACTCGAGCACGAACGGCAATCCGTGCCGGCGGGACAGCGCCACGCCGGCGTGGTTGGCCGGGTCGAAGCGCTGGTACAGAAGACCGGTCCCTCCGACCGAGAGAACGGCGCAGGCGTCCCTCTCGAACACCAGCGAGTGAGCCAATGGCGGGATGTCGCGGCAGACGTTGTACAGAGATCGGGGAGGCACGAGGTGAACCTCGGCCCCGCCCGCGGCGACGGCTGCCGGCCGGCCGGTCGCGACGAAGAAGACCTCGAGGCCACAGCCCCGCAGACCCGAAGCGACTCCGGCGGTGTGGCCGACCGACCCGCCCGCGGGGATACCGCTCCAGAAATCGGAGCGCAGGTAACAGACCCGTCTCTCGAGGGCTGGGATCGGCCGCCGTCGCGGCGCCCTCCTCAGGCGCCGCACCCGGGCCGCGGTGCGCAGGAGCGCCCACCCCGTCGCCAGGATGCCGGCGCCGAGGCGGGGCAGATCGCGAGCCAGGAATCGCCCCGGCGACAGGGGCACGCGCCGCCCATCGAGATCGAGAAGGTACCGCTCGGGCGCTCGGGACGCGGCCCCCAGCGCCTGCAGGCGCCAGATCCTGTCGTGCGCGTCCAGATCATCGATCAGGAACGCCAGCTCGTCGGCCGCAAGCGATCGCAGACGGCCGAGGACCTCCCAGGCTCCGAGACCCTCGAAGTCCTCGCGCGATACCGGCAGGACGGACCGGCCCGGCAGGAGCCGCGGCAGCGCCCTTTCGGCGGTCGCCCGGTCGCGCGTCAGGAGGACCACGGCCGCGACGGGCTGCGCGGCAGCCTGCGGCCTCCGCAACACCTCCGCCCGCGCCCCGGCCGCGGCGCCGCCCACGTCAGGCCGCCTCCTGCGCGATCCAGTGATCGTACCAGCGGCTCAGGTTGTAGAGCGTCCACAGGTGCCAGCTGTGATCCCGCCCGCCCGCGCGATGGGCCCGGAACAGGCGCTCGACGTGGCCGTAGTCGAGGAGATTCTCCTCGCGCAGGCGCGAGCGCATGACCCCATCGAAGGCCGGAGAGTACAGCTGGTCGCGCAGCCACTCGCTGACCGGGGCGCCGAAGCCCTGCTTCGGCCGGTGGATGATCTCGTCGGGCAGGATCCCGGTCATGGCTTTCTTGAGCAGGTATTTCGACTGCCCCCCGCGAATCTTGAGCTCGGTCGGGACGCGCATGGTGAACTCGACCAGGGCGTGATCCAGGAACGGCACGCGCGCCTCGACCGACGAGGCCATGGTGATCTTGTCCACACGCATCAGCAGGAGCTCGGCCAGGCGGTTGCGCAGCTCGAGGTAGATCATCCTCTTGCCGAAGTCGTGGTCCTTCAGGCGATCGCGCGCCCTCCGGTCGATTGCGAGGACGACGTCGTGCGAGCTCAGACCATCGATGCGCCGCCGCGCGTCCTCCGACAGAAGGCGGTGCTTCTCCTGCTCGCGCCAGGCGATCGCCCCGCCCCAGAAGAACACCTCGTCGCGCGCCACCGAGCGCAAGAGGTCGAGCCGCTCGCCCCCGCGCCGCAGCAGGAAGGCCAGACCGCGGGCGGAATGGTACGCGGCCAGGCGCAGGGCCCGAGGCAGCCGCATGAGGGGGCGGACGTAGCGCGCCTGGTTCCGGTAGGCGCTCAGGTAGTGCGCGTAGCCGAAGAACTGCTCATCGCTGCCCTCGCCGACCTGGACCACGATGGTGCCGCTCCGCCGCGCCAGGCGCGCCACGAAATGCAGCGGCACGCACACCCAGTCGGCGATCGGCTCGTCCTGGTGGAACACCAGCTCCGGCATGAAGTCCAGCAGGTCGCGCCAGCCGATCTCCACCTCGTGATGATCGGTCTTGAACCGGGCCGCGACCTTGCGGGCGTAGACGAACTCGTTGAACGACGGATGGTCCTTGAAGCCGACCGAGAAGGTGCGGACCGGTCTGTTCATGACGCGCGCCATCAGCGCCACGTTGGCGGAGGAATCGAGCCCGCCCGACAGAAACACGCCGAACGGCACGTCGGCCATCATCCGCTTCTCGATCGCCCGGGCGAGGAGATCGCGGATGTGCTCCGCGCAGAACTCCTCGTCGTCGTGGCGCTCCCCCGCCTCCGCCTTGGCGTCCATGGGGTCCCACCAGGTCTCGGCCCGGATGTTCCCCTTGCGGTCGATGGTGACGCGCGTCGCCGGCGGCAGCTTGTGGACCCCCTGGAACAGAGTGCGCGGAGCGGGGGAGACGATGAAGGTCAGGTAGTGGTAGAACGCCGCCAGGTCGATGCGGCGCGTCATCTGCGGGTGCTCGAGGATCGCCTTGATCTCCGAACCGAACAGGATCGTGCCGGGGAGCACGGCGTAATACAGGGGCTTGACGCCGATCCGGTCGCGCACCAGGAGGAGCTCCCCGTGGCGGGCGTCCCAGATCGCCAGCGCGAACATGCCCTCGAGGCGGTGCACGAAGTCGGCCCCCTCTTCTTCGTAGAGATGAACCAGCGTTTCCGTGTCGGTGCGTGATCGGTAGGTGTGGCCCTTCGCCTCCAGTTCCTGCCGCAGGCGAACGTGGTTGTAGATCTCCCCGTTGAAGGTGATCCAGATCGTGCCGTCCTCGTTCGACATCGGCTGCCGGCCGGCGGGCGATAGATCGACGATCGACAGCCGCCGGTGCGCGAGCCCCACGTGTCGGTCGGGTGAAACGTAGATGCCGGCGTCATCCGGGCCCCGATGCGTCATCGTGTCCCGCATCCGGATCAAAGTGCCCTCGTCCACGCCGTTACCGCCTCTTCCGAATTCAAAGATGCCGCAGATTCCGCACACCGCCCGACCTCGTCATCTCGAACGAACTGAATGACTTGCGAAAGGTCAATATAGTCCCCGGTCGGAGCCTTGTCCACAAATTGACGCCGCGAGCGACGCGTCAGAAGCGGAGCGCGGCGGAGGGGGCTTTTGAGTCCAGTCGTTCCGCCAGACGGTCACGCTCGGGCCTTGCGTCGAGCGTGATGTCGCGGGCGTACCCGCTGTCCGGGACGTAAGCCACCAGCGCGCTGACGGTCGCCTCGGCCGATGCCAGAGAGACCCGGGCCTCATCTTTCCGCCCCATGTCCAAAAGAATGGAGGCCTGGAGAATGCGCGCCCGC
The DNA here is from genome assembly GCA_036826235.1 of Acidobacteriota bacterium. Taxonomy (GTDB): domain Bacteria; phylum Acidobacteriota; class Polarisedimenticolia; order Gp22-AA2; family Gp22-AA2; genus Gp22-AA3. Next base: position 8,856 of record DAISWT010000057.1, read on the forward strand.
AGGAAATTCGGCTCAATACCCAGGGCCTCGCGAATAACCGCGAGAGCTTCCTCACGGCGCTGCAGTTCGACGAGTTGACCGGCCAGCTCCAGCCGAGGGAGCGGGTTGAGCGGTGACAGCCCGACCGCCTCGCGGTACAGCACCGCGGCGCTCTCCGCGGCCGTCTGGTCGTCGAACAGGCGGGTCGCGAAGCGCGCCTTCAGCCTCCCCAGGAGGAGCGGGAAACGGTAATCGATCGGCTTCAGGCGGCGCGCCTCGAGGAGATCGTCTTCGGCCCCGGCGAAGCCGGCGGCGGTGAGCGGACCCGAGTTGAGGATCGCCATCGCCAGGTCGTGCCGGTACTCGGGCTGCAGGGGGTTGAGGGCGGCCGCGCGCTCCATGCGGGGAAGCCCCGCGCGTCCCAGCCGCAGCGCCGCCCGCGCCTCGCGGTCGGCGAAGTAGGGCAGGAAGACGGCGATCGCCATCAGATAGACCGCCGCAAAGCCCGCGACTGCCACGGTCCATCCGGCCCGGGGTCGTCTGAGGCTTGTTCGTGCCGGCTCGATGGCCGGCGCACGTTCGCTGGAGAGCTCCACCGGCAGCGTGGCGTCTCGCCGCCTCCTTACGGCGGAAACCGCGACCCCCGCCAGGAGCGCGGGCACCAGGGTCAGGACGGGCCTCTCCTGAAGGTCCTCGACGCCTCCCTGCACCAGGAGCGCCAGGATCCCCAGGCCGCACCCGGTCAGCGCGGCGTCCAGCCCGGCTCCATCGCCGCGGCGCAGACAGAGGCGGGCCAGACCGAATCCCGCCGCCGCGAGACAGAGCAGCGCCGGCAGACCGATCTCCGCCGCCAGCGTCAGATAGGCACAGTGCGCCCCGGTGAAGCCGCGGCCGTAGAAGACCGGACCCGGCCCGGCGGGGAAGTTGTGGTTGGGCGCGACGTGAGGAAACATGCCGGGGCCGTGGCCCAGCAGCGGGTGCTCCGCCAGGACACCGCACGACGCCCTCCAGATCGACAGGCGATCGTAGCGGTACGGATCGTCGTCGCGGGCGAAGCGCTCGCCCAGCGCCAGGAACGCGATCAGGCCGCACAGGACCACGAGGAGCGCCGCGCCGACCCGGGCGCGCGGCGTCCAGATCGTGAAGCGGCAGGCACCGAACACCAGAAGGACGGTGATGAGCGCCAGGAACGCGCCGCGCGATTCCAGAACAGCGAGCGCCGCGAGGTGCGCCGCCGCGACGGCGCCCCAGAGCAGGCGCGCGCCCCGCCGCGCGCCCGGTACGCGGGCCGCAGGCAGACAGATGAAAAAACCCAGGTTCAGGAACGCCGCGAGATGGTTCCGGTTGAGGAACGACAGGCCGGCCTCCGCCGCTCCTCCATGCGCATGGCGGTAGAGGGCCAGAACCGCCTGCGCCGACGTCGAGGCGATCGTCACCAGGCGCAGCCGGATCAGATCGTCGTCGCGCCCCGGCCGGCGGGCGGCGGTGACGAACAGGACGCACGGGACGGCGATGTCCCACGCTCCCAGGCAGGCCGCGAGCGGGTACGCGGCGCGCAGGGCTGAGACCGAGACGGCGAGAAGCGCCGCGCCGCTCAGCAGGACGAAGAGACGGAGCGGTTCTTGGCCCGGGGCCGGCGGGCGCGACGGCAGCGGAGCCCCGGCGGCCCAGACGCACAGAACCCAGAGAATCGCCAGCGTATGCAGCACCAGAAGGCCGACGGGATCCCGGCCTCCCTGGTGAAACGGGGCGAACAGGACGATGGCGGCCGTCAGGGCCGCGACAGCCTGGCGTGTCATGGAACGTTCATCGACTCGGCCGATTCGGCTCCCGGGCCGTACAGATCCTTGAGCGGATAGAGCCGGTGCGCCGCGCGCAGTTCCCGGTAGGCCTCCGTATTCTCCCCCGCCGCCTGGTGGTACCGCGCCACGAAGAAGTGGAGGATGGCGGACTCCCGGTCCAGCGTCACCGCCCGGGCCGCGGCCCGCTGCCCTTCCGCTCTCAGCCCGGGATCGTCCAGACCGTGCGCCAGGACACCCTCCGCCAGGAACGCCTGGGGAGCTTCATCTTCGGGTCGAACCCGGGCGGCGGCGC
>DAISWT010000057.1:11025-11383 GCA_036826235.1 Acidobacteriota bacterium
GCCTGCGCCACGAAGGCGGCGAGGCCGGCGAGCGCCAGTCCGGCCAGGAGCGCGCGGGCCGCGCGCCGCGGCGGCGGGCTCGCGCCGGGCACACCCTCCCCGACCCCGATTCCGATCAGCATCGCCGCCGGGATCGCCACGCCGGGCAAGAACGCGGTGAAATCGATCAGGTTGTGCGTCAGGAAGCCTGCGCCGGCGGCGAGCGCCGGGAGATCCGCGCCACCCGCGCGCCGGGCGGCGCGCAACCTCCTCGAGACGGCCGTCAAAAGCGTCAGGATCGGGAGAGCAGCCCACGCTCCCCAGCCCGCGAGGGCCTGGAGATAGGAGTTGTGCGCGTAGCGCGTCTCGTTCATCCCGG